>NZ_CANLDZ010000008.1:0-209128 GCF_947489545.1 uncultured Ruegeria sp.
CCGTCAGCGCCGTCTCAGCAGCGCCGGTGAAGGGGGTTCTAAGTACTACTGACAAAGACCGCAAGCAGAAAAAGACATCCTGATCATCTTTTTTGCGTTACTAACTTTATACTATCAAAAACAACAGGTTGAGCGGCACAAAACAACAAACCTTCGCGCGGGTTTCCCCCAAAAAGTCCAAGAAGACAGACGACTGATCCATGCTGTCTAATGGCCAGACACAATATATAGACAATTGGCGGAGACCCTGTACTAGTGAATACGACTCAAATCGGCAAATTGATTCACGTTAAACCGGTATTTCAGACCAGCTTCGCTAATTCGTGCCCATACAATCGGATCATAATCCAAACACCGAACGCTCGCCCCAGCTTCCCGGCTTTACGAAATCATCAAGCATGTATTCCCGGCCTTGCGCATCTGAACTGGATACGATCTGGTTCCCGCACGAAACCTACCGACCTGCAGTGGAACGCTCATGACCGTCGCTGATACTTTTCCTTTGGTTCGCACCGTTGGCTTTGATGGTGCTTTGGTGACCTTCGCCAACACAATGACCGAAGACGCAAACCGCGCCGCCCTGGCGTTTCGGGCAGAAATTGAACAGCTGCGATGGGACGGTGTGACCGAAACATCGGCCACACTGGGATCCGCCTATATCCGGTTCGATCCACAGCACCTGACACATGCGGAAATCAGACTGCGCCTTCAGAGCCTGCTGGAGCAGCAGAACTGGTACAGCGCGCCTCTGCCCGAAGGGCGGCGGCTGTGGCGCGTGCCAACGGTCTATGGAACCGATCTGGCGCCCCAACTGAAGGAAGCCGCAGCGGCAGCCGGGTTGGATCCGGAGGACGCAGTTCAGCGGTTGAGCACAACTCGGGTCCGGGTTCTGACTATCGGGTTCGCTCCGGGACAGCCTTATCTGGGTCCGTTGGGTCCTGAGTTTGACATCCCCCGCTTGCAGGACCTTACGCCGATGGTGCCCGAAGGGGCGTTGGTCTTGGCAATCTCGCAGTTTGTTCTGTTTTCCGGCCCTACGCCAACCGGCTGGCGGCATGTTGGGCAAACCGCGTTTCGGTGCTTTCGCCCGGAAATGGAGCAGAGCTTTGTCCTGAAACCCGGCGATGAAATGATATTCGAACCAGTCTCGCCCGATGAACTGGATCAGATCCGGGCGAACAATACCGATGGGACAGGTGGAGCGACATGTGAGGAGATCACCGCATGAGCTTGACGATCCACCGCATCGGCCCGGCATGCACCATTCAGGACCAAGGCCGGCCTGGATTTCAGGATCAGGGTTTGTCCAGATCAGGGGCAGCCGACGTTCTGGCCTTATATGAAGGGGCTGCACTGCTGGGACAGAGCCCGGACTGTGCGGCATTGGAAATGGCTGGGCTTGGCGGAGAATTCGAGGCAACCCTACCCACTCGCATTGCGCTGACAGGGGCACCCATGCAGGTCACGCTAGACGGCAGCCCGGTGCCCTGGAATGCCTCGCATCAACTGGAAGCAGGCCAGCGCCTGGCGATCGGCGCGGCATTGCAAGGCAACTACGGATATCTTCACGTGGGCGGCGGCATCCAATCCGAGGTGCTTTTGGGATCACGCTCGACCCACCTGACGGCCAAAGTAGGTCGGGCAGTGCAGGTCGGTGACGTGTTGGCGGTCGGAGCAGATTCGGGCCATACAGGACTAAAACTAGCCCCGGCCGAGCGGTTTTCGGGCGGTCTGCTTCATGTGGTTGCCAGTTTTCAAACGACACTGTTCGACGACAAAACGCTGCATCGTTTCGCGCAAACCACGTTTTGGCGAGGCACACGCGCAAACCGTATGGGCATGCAACTTGAAAGCGACGGCGACGGTTTTGCTGCCAAGGGTCAGTTGAACATATTGTCCGAGGTGATCACCCCCGGTGATATTCAGATGACCGGCATCGGAAATCCGTTCATCCTGCTGCCTGAATGCCAGACGACGGGGGGGTATCCTCGGATCGCAACGGTTCTGCCATGCGACATGGCGCGTGCAGCACAAACACCGGCAGGTGCCGCGATCCGCTTTGAGTTTGTGACGACGGATCAGGCGATGGCGCTTCAGTCCGCCTTCGACGTTGAGCTCGCACGCCTGCCCGGCAAGGTCGAACCGCTGTTGCGAGACCCGCATGACATCCAGGACCTGTTGTCCTACCAATTGATCGGTGGAGTGATCTCTGCCAACGACTAAGGAGAGTTGCCGATGCCCCGCGTCGATCTGAATGCCGATATGGGTGAAAGCTTTGGCCCCTGGACCATGGGTGATGATGAAAGCCTGCTGAAGATCATAACCTCTGCCAATATCGCCTGCGGATTTCATGCCGGCGATTGGGATGTGATGGCCAAAACGATGGCGTTGGCCGCTGAAAACGATGTGGGTATTGGCGCGCATCCGGGTTTTCCAGACCTGCAAGGGTTTGGCCGCCGCAACATGAAAGTGCCACATGCGAGCCTGCGCAACCTGGTGCGATATCAGCTGGGTGCGGCGCAAGGCATGGCGACTGCTGTCGGGACAAAAGTGCGCCACCTGAAATTGCATGGCGCCTTGGCCAATATGTGCTCGGTCGATATCGACATGGCGCGCGCATGTTATCAGGGCGCGCTGGATGTGAACCCCAACATCATCATCATGGTGTTGGCCGCCACTAAACAGGAAGACGCTGTAGTAGAGCTAGGGTGCGAATGGGTCGGCGAGATCTTCGCGGATCGCGCATATAACGACGATGGCACTCTGGTCGATCGCAACCTGCCCGGCGCAGTTATACATGATCCTGAGATCGCCGGCCCTCGTATCCTGAACATGGTTCGCGAGGGGGCAATCATAACCGAAAGCGGCAAGCGACTGGAAACATCGATCGATACGATCTGCCTGCACGGCGACGGGCCAACTGCAGTTCAAATCGCCCGCTCGGTCCGCGAAAACCTGATCGAAGGCGGCGTCGATGTGACGAAATTCACCCGATAGTCATCTATCCGCAATCAAACCTGATCATTTTCTTTCTGTTGCCCGGACAGTGTTCTGACCCTAGCATGCCTGCAAGTGCATGTTCTCAATACTGTAATTTTAGCAACTCAACGCGTGGACAGATGCCCGGCCATCTCAATCCCAGCCAGTTTTGCACAAGGAGGCAAATATGTCTTTCGACCTGATGTCCTACGAACCGCGAGGCGACAAGAAGAACTCGGACTTCTTCGGTGAATACCTCCCGAAAATCTACGAAAGACGCAACAGTTCGGGTATTGCGGAACTGGTCGGCCCAATGCGGGCAATTGTGATGCAGGTTGAAGCCGGGGCTCTGTTCGACACCATGGTCGAGCTTTATGTAATGACGCCCTATCGCCATTCAGCCAGCTATCTGGGACGAACGCACAAGTTTTCGGTGATGCACTCGCACGCCGACTACCCGGCGTTGATCCTGATGGCACCCCTCAGTGACACGTTCGAGGATTTCATCCCGCGCATCAACCGCATGTACCCGCTGGCGCGCAAGACGCCTCAGACCCGATATGTGGGCGAGATCTTTGCTGCGACGGATTTGAATAATCTGAGTAAAACGCTCGAGGATCAGAACATCCGGTTCGAATACAGCGGCGATACCGAAAACCCTTTCTACACGCTGGATGGGTTCCGCTTTACGACCCCATCCGATTTTACCTGCAATCGGGTCGGCTATTCGACGCTAGATTTCAATGACACCGACAGCCTTGGACTGGGCGACCGGGTATTGCTGAGTGATACAGAACAAGCGCGATTGGTTCAGGCGGCAGCCTTCAGCACCGACAGCAAGATCGCCCCGCTTATGCTGGGCATCGACCACCTCGCCACACGGGTTCTGGCCGGAGAGCGCGAGGATGCGATCCTCGAATTTCTGACAATGGTGCCTTACTACTTTTGGGGGGCGTACAACATATTCGACATGAACTCGTCGACCAATGTGAACCGCAACCCAAACGTGGATGATGACAAGAAGTCCCCGGCCAAGGTGTTCACAGCCAACAATACACCATCCTTCGTGAATTCATTCGCAAAACTGCCGATGCCAACCGAGGATTTCGTGCGCAATTTCGGACGCCGTCTGCATCATATGGCGGTCGAGATTTTGGATGGCGATCACGGCGCCGGTGAAAAGAACGTCGATTTCGTGGTCAATACGCTCAAAGACGAAGGCGTCCCGTTTCTGGCTCATGTGGTTGGTGAATGCAAAGATGATCCGAACCTGAAACAGATCTTCTCAAAGCACTCAAAGAACACGCTGCTGATCACTGAGTATATCGAGCGCTGTCACAAGTATGACGGGTTCTTCACCAAGGATAATGTCGCTGCTCTGACTGCGGCTGCAGGTCAAGATGAGCAGTATCAGCATGGCCACGTGTTTGACTGAGGCAGCAAGAGAAACTGTCTGATCAACCGTAGAAAGCTATGCTGGGGTGCTTTTTTATTGTGCAGGCTCTTTCCGGGTTCTCACAAAAAAAACGGCTGCGAAATCTCTTCCGCAGTCCAGATCCAGTCAGGAGAGTCGTCGGGCCTTATGATGGTCCGATCATGAAACACGTTACATTTCGAGCGCTGAGGCGGCGGCAAGCCAGATCAGCCTGTTCGCGTGTCATGCCCTGAAAAGTTGCATCAAACCCGCGTGAGCTTTGGTTCACTTTGCGCAGTGTGCCTTCCAGCGTGGTCATTTCCGACAGCGCTGTTTTCAACAAAACTTTCTCGGCCTCATAGCGCGTTGTGTAGCGTCCAACGTTGACGCCCCACAGGTGCCCACCTGAGGTCGATAACCGGGTGACGATTTCCTGCTCGGGCGCAGGCTGCTTGACCGTTTCAGCCGCAGCCAAAACCAGGTTTTCAGGCCGCAAAGCCGGACGCGTGTCCGAGCTATCGACCGGAGGTGCGGTTGGTGCAATATCGGCTTCTGCCATAGCGGCCGCGATACCGCTTTGGATGCGGTCACGATCTTGGTTCGCCGTATTGACAACCGCGCTTGCAACCTGGGTCGCAGCGCTGGGACGCACAATCGGACGCAGGCTTTTCTTGGGCGCGCCAGTCAGACGCGCAACTTGCGTTGTTCCGCCAAGGCCAGTGTTCCCGGCATAAACCGGGCGCCCGGGTTTGCGGATGGGTGCGCGGGACGGTGCTCGACGAAAACCCAGATCCAACAGCTCTGCCACTTTGGCGTTGCGCGACGCACCTGACTTACCGCCAAACACTGTCGCAATGATACGTTCGTTCTTACGCTTGGCTGACGCTACAAGATTGAATCCCGCAGCCCGTGTATAGCCGGTTTTGATCCCGTCCGCGCCCCTGTAGGCCGCCAGCAGACGGCGATTGGTATTGGGAACAGTTTTGATCCCCGCATGGGTCGATTGGCGCGAAAACAGGTTGTAGTATTGCGGGTAGTCATAAAGCAAATGACGCCCCAGAGTTGTCATATCGCGCGCTGTCGACAAGTGTCCCGACTCGGTCAGACCGTGCGCGTTCTTAAAGGTCGTCCGGCTCATCCCCATTGCTTTGGCAGTGCGGGTCATGCGACGTGCAAAAGCTGCCTCGGACCCGCTGATTGCGATACCGATGGCGGTCGCTGCATCGTTAGCGGACTTCACCGCGGCCGCGCGAATCAAGTAACGAAACGCGATAGTCTGGCCAGACCTCAGGCCCAGTTTCGACGGCGGCTCTGCCGCTGCTTTCTTGGTAATGCGAACCGGCGTATCCAACGTGATTTCACCGTTTCGGACCGCCTCGAATGCGATGTACAGCGTCATCATCTTGGTCAGGGATGCAGGATGGAGCCGCGTATCGGCATTGCGAGAATGAAGCACCTCGCCTGTCCTCGCGTCGATCACGACCGCTGCGTAAGGTGCAGCAAAGCCTTTGAGTGGCACAAAAAATATCAGCCACAACAATGCTATAAGGAATAAGCCCATTCGGGCCGGAACTGTCCGCCGAACCTGCACGATTTTTGCCTCTGTCTGCCTCAAGCCGCCGGGTTTTCCCGGTCAGCAAAATTTATTTTGTTAACGATAAGGCTAACACACAGGTCCCATGAAATAAACCGAAAGCTGGGGTTTTTGCAGTTTCGTTTGGCCGCTTTTCACACGCTATATCTGGCCGTTTTTTTCCCCACAAACACCAAATGGGCTATTTTCGGCGCAGTGAGGCTATTTTCGAAAATGGAATTTTTGGAACTGCGGCGGAATAGCCACATCACTCTAGCGTACAAATAAGACCTTCCAATTCGCTCAGATCATCCAGCGCTCGGAATCGCGGATTATCCTCTGGTGTTTCGGCATGTTCGACCTCCCAAACCAGGCCATGTGGCACGTAAACACCCCAGCATCCCGCCTGAATCGGCGCGACGACATCCGAGCGCATTGAATTGCCAACCATCATCGAGGCCGCAGGCCCATCCCCGTGGTGGTCAAAGATCGTCCGATAGACGTCCGGTGTTTTCTCGGACACAATCTCAATCCCATCGAACAGATCGCCCAATCCCGATTGCGCAAGTTTGCGTTCCTGATCGATTAGGTCGCCCTTGGTGATCAGCACCACGCGATGAGAGTTTGAAACGCTCTCGATCGCTTCGCGCGCAAATGGCAACAATTCGATCGGATGGGCCAACATATCTTGCCCCGCGTCGATCAACTGACGAATGACCGAGGCTGGCACACGATCTTCCGTAACCTCGATAGCGGTTTCGATCATCGACAAAGTAAACCCTTTGATCCCGTACCCGTAGTGCCGGATGTTGCGTTTTTCTGCCGCCAGAAGACGCTCCATCAAGTGGTCCTGTTCGGCGTGATCGGCAAGCAACTCGGCAAAATAAGCCTGGGTCAGCTGAAAGAACCTTTCATTGTGCCAAAGGGTATCATCAGCGTCGAACGCGATTGTTGTAAGCTTAGTGTTCATTCCGATTTCGTTCGCTTGCTCTTTTCACTGGCCACGCCCACGTTATATAAGCGCACAGATAATCCAAATGCCTGAATCGGACAGTTGCACAAGATGCTGGAAAACCAATGGATGATGTCTGACAAACCGGACGGCGACGATGACGCGTCCGTTCTGGTTCAGACGCGCCCCAAGACCAAGCGTCCGCCGCTGTATAAGGTGTTGTTGCTGAACGACGACTACACACCAATGGAATTCGTGGTGCACGTGCTGGAACGGTTCTTTGGAATGACCCACGCCGAAGCGTTCGAGATCATGTTGACCGTTCACAAAAAGGGCGTGGCAGTGGTGGGCGTTTTCAGTCACGAGATTGCAGAAACCAAGGTTGGTCAGGTGATGGACTTCGCCCGCCGGCACCAGCACCCTTTGCAATGCACAATGGAACGCGAAGAATAACGCGTTTCGGGGCAATTTACCCCATGCTCACCCTTAGCTGGAATTGTCCATGTCCCCTCGCCTAGATCTTGTCTTGCAAAGCGGCCTGACGCTGTCACAGCCGCTGACGGTAATTGGCCCAACTCCGGAACACGACCTCTCATCTCTGCCGCGTGAAACGCAGGTAGTACAACCGTTCAAACCGTTTCACGATCACTTTGCAGCGCAGGGGTTTGATGTCGCCCCTGTTGCGCAAGACCGCTGCCAGAGCGCAATCCTGTTTCTTCCTCGGGCGAAAGCACTGGCCCGTGCGATGATCCAACAGGCTTGCAGCCGTACGGAGGGTTTGGTTGTCGTTGATGGTGCCAAAACCAACGGTGTGGACAGCATTATGAAGGACATCCGCAAACGGGTGTCTATTGAGGGACCGATTGCCAAAGCGCATGGCAAGATTTTCTGGTTCCAGTCTGATCCAGAAGCCTTCCAGGATTGGGCTGCGCCGGACACTCAAACCGCGGACGGATTTCAAACCGCTCCCGGCGTGTTTTCGGCGGATGGAATCGATCCGGCGTCATCCCTGCTTGTACGAACTCTACCGACAAAACTAGGAGCCCGGGTGGCCGATTTGGGCGCGGGTTGGGGATACCTAAGCGCCCAGTTGCAGGACCACGACAGCATCAAGGCATTGCATCTTGTCGAAGCAGATCACGCCGCACTCGAATGTGCTCGGGTCAACGTGCCGGACCCCCAGGCGCAGTTTCATTGGGCGGATGCGGTCATCTGGAACAGCCCCGAGCCCATCGATACCGTGGTGATGAACCCGCCGTTTCATACAGCGCGCAGCGCTGATCCCGCCCTAGGCCAGGGTTTTATCGCGGCGGCAGCCCGCAACCTGACCCGTAATGGTGATCTGTGGATGGTTGCCAACCGTCACCTGCCCTATGAGGCCACGTTGAACGATGTATTCGCGCAAGTCCAAGAGGTTACAGGAGACAATCGCTTCAAGGTGTTTCACGCCTCTCGCCCTCGGCGATAAGGCCCGCTAACCTGCCCTTCAACTCAGGAGGATTCGGATGTCCTTTTCCATCACTGGCAAAACAGCAATTGTGACCGGCGGCGCCAATGGCATTGGTTTGGCCATCGGGCGTCATTTCGCGGATGCCGGGGCGAATGTCATGTTTGCGGACATGGATGAGAAACGACTGGCGGAAGAGTTGGGTGAGCAGGCCGATGATAGCAACATCCGATATTTCGCCGGAGATCTTCGGGAAAAACTGACCATAGCCAATTTGCTTTCGGCCACATTGGATGCATTCGACCAGGTGGACATCCTTATCAACGGCTCGCGGCAGGTGATCCCGTCCGACCCGCTGGACACCGATGACGACTCGGTTCGCACGTTGTTGAACCAGAACCTGATGCCCGCTTTACGGCTTAGCCAACTTGTCGCAAAACGCATGATCAAGCAGTCAGATGAAGATGACGAAGGCCCGGCGGGATCAATCATCAACCTGTCTTCAATCGCCGCCCGACGCACGCATCCTGACCTGATGGCATATTCGGTTTCCACGGCCGCGCTGGATCAGATGACCCGGTCGCTGGCCGTCGCATTTGCACCAAGCCGTATCCGCGTGAACTCGATCGCGTTGGGATCAGTCATGAGTGCATCTTTACAGTCCACACTGAAAGAGAACCGCGATTTTCGCGACGATATCGAAAAACACACGCCACTGGCCCGCATCGCAGCCCCGAACGAATTGACCGAAACGGCTCAATTCCTAGCCTCGGACGCTGCCGGGTTCATCACCGGTCAAATTCTGACAATTGATGGCGGCCGCACCCTGCTGGACCCCGTCGCAGCCCCAGCACATTGATCCCTATGTTCGACACCGAGAAATCCACCGCGTCCGCCTGGTTCCGGGAACTGCGTGATAATATCGTTGCGGCGTTTGAAGCCCTGGAAGACAGTCACGACACCGGCCCGTTCGCGGATGCCGAAGCCGGCCGTTTCGAGGTCAAGGAAACCAAACGCCAATCCGAGGATGGATCAGATGCGGGCGGTGGCCTGATGTCCGTCATGCGCGGCGGGCGCGTGTTTGAGAAGGTCGGGGTCAACGTCTCGACTGTCTACGGCACGTTGGGTGAGCGGGCCCAACGCGCCATGGCCGCGCGCAAGGGCATTCCCGGCATGACCCAAGATCCTCGGTTCTGGGCCTCGGGTATCAGCCTTGTTGCCCATATGCAGAACCCCCATGCGCCAGCCGTTCATATGAACACACGCATGTTCTGGACCCCGCATGCCTGGTGGTTCGGTGGCGGATCAGACCTGAATCCCTGCATCGAGTACGATGATGACACGGTGCATTTCCACGCCACTCAAAAAGCTCATCTGGAACCACATGGGCCGGGACACTATCCGCGCCTGAAAGACTGGGCAGACGAATACTTCTACATCCCACATCGTAAACGCGCACGCGGCGTCGGCGGGATATTCATGGATGACTATTGTACCGGGGATTGGCAGAATGATTTTTCTCTGACGCAGGATATCGGCAGGGCATTCCTTCCAGCCTACCTGCCATTGGTGGAAAGGCGCCGCGGACACAGCTTTTCGGACGCTGACAAGACGACGCAACTGGTACATCGCGGCCTTTACGCCGAATACAACCTTGTCTACGACCGGGGCACGAAGTTTGGGCTGGAAACCGGCCATGATCCGGACGCTGTCCTGATGAGCCTACCGCCGATGGCCAAGTGGATCTGAACCTCAGAAATCAAAATCCATGAAGTTATCATAGCAGTAGTTTTGCGCCGAGATTGCCGACATGTTTTCGCCCACGCGTTTGACGGTGATGGAATAGCCGGGATTGGTATCGGTCCCTTCGGGCGGGGTCAGTGAGAACTGAACTGTCCTAACCCCGGGCTCGTAGGCTCTCGAGATATAGATGCGTTGAGAATTCGGAACGCGCAGCGTTCGGATCGCGTAATCCCCGATCCCACACCAATAGTTGACCGCTGCAGACGACCCCTTGGCTTTGACTTCGTAGATTCCGTTTTGCAGTGGCGTGATTTCGGTTTTGAATTGCGGCCTGACACTCAGGCCAAAGCCCACGGCCTGTGCCAAACCGGGCGTTATCAACAAAACCGACAGCGCAGCTAACCTGAAAAATTGCATCATAAAAAAATCCCAGAATATATTATCCAACCCCTTACAACATAGGCTTTGCCACTTCTGAGTAAAGCCGCTTACCCAGCCGATTTGCCGGATCAGAAGATCAATATGGGTTCACTCGTTGGAGATTATCCGGCCACCTACATCCTGCGGCGCAAGCGCAACGGTCTTGATGACCGCGTGGCACGGCGCCCCTGCCTCAAGCCCCAGCGCGTTGACCGACCGGCGCGTCACACGTGCCAGGACGATTCCGGCAGGCGTTTTCACCGAAACGATGGCCCCAGGCCCGTCGCCGGACCGGATGGAGTCGACAGTGCCGCTTAGAACATTCAGGGCAGACAGACCTTGTGGTGGCGTCTTCGACAGGATCACTTCCTGAGCTGGAATTCGAATGCGCAAGTCTTCCCCTAAATCGTGCGAGATCCGAGGAAGAAAAAGCCGCGCGCCGTTCGCGTCCAACTCGGTCAACCCGTCGTCATGATGCGCCAGCACCCTGACTTTCAACACTGCCCCAATTGCGCGCACACCGGCAGGTGCAACCGAAGGATCCGCCAGTACGTCAGCGGCCGGGCCCTGTCGCACAACTTTGCCGTCCTGCAATGCCACAACCGATGTCGCCAGCCGCGCCACCTCGGCCGCCGCGTGGGTAACATACAGAATTGGCACTGAAACCTCGTCCCGCAGTCGTTCAAAATACGGGAGAATTTCGGCCTTTCGGGCGTCGTCCAATGCGGCCAGCGGTTCATCGGCAAGGATCAGACGCGGGCTGGCCAAAAGGGCGCGACCAATGGCAACGCGTTGTTTTTCACCACCCGATAGCCGCGCCGGACGACGATCCAGCAAATGCCCGACCCCTAGCATCTCGATCACCTTGTCCGGGTTTTCACGGCGTGCGTTCTTTGGGGCGAACCAGCGCCCATAGGCGAGGTTCTGGCGAACATTAAGATGCGGGAACAACCGTCCTTCCTGAAAAATGTAACCCAACCGACGTTTGTGTGGCGGCAACCATTGGTGCTGCTCAATATCAAACAGAATCCAATCATTCACTGCGACGCGCCCGGCCTCGGGCCTTAGCAATCCCGCTACTGCATTGACGATGGTGGTTTTACCCGAACCCGACCTGCCGAACAGAACGGTCACACCCGGTGGCGCATCGAAACTGAGGTCCAGATCGATCCCTGGCAGGCGGTGTTGCAAACGCACAGAAAGGCTCATGTTCCGGCCACCCGTGCTGCGGCGCGACGTCCGACATATTCCGACAGAAGCAGCGCACCCATGGCAATGATGATCGAGATGATGACCAGCCGCGTGGCTGCGGCCTCACCCCCAGGCACCTGCAAAAACGCATAGACGGCCGATGGCAGCGTTTGCGTCTGGCCGGGAATGTTTGACACAAAGGTAATCGTGGCTCCGAACTCTCCCATCGCTTTGGCAAAGGCCAGAATAGCACCGGCAGTCACGCCCGGCAGGATCATCGGCAAGGTCACGGTCGCAAAGACCATAGCGCGCGATGCGCCCAGCGTCGCACCGGCCTGTTCCAGTTTTGGGTCAACCGCCTCGATCGACAGCCGGATCGCCCGGACCATAAGCGGAAATGCCATTATCCCTGCGGCCAGAGCGGCGCCCGTCCAGCGAAAGGCCACAACGATTCCAATTTCGCCCAACAGACGACCCACCGGCCCCTGGATGCCAAACGTCAGCAACAGCAGATAACCGGTAACCACCGGCGGCAGGATCAGGGGCAAATGCACTAGGCCATTCAGCACCTGCCGGCCCGGAAACCGCCAGCGAGCCAGCGCATAGGCAACGAAGATACCAAATGGCAGCGTCGCCAGCGTGGCCCAGAACGACACCCTCAGGGACAGTTTAAGCGCCTCTATCTCGGCTGGACCCAACCCATCCATCCCTGTCACCCGCCCGGCAGGGTAAAACCCTGCTCAAGAAAGACCGACGTAGCAGCATCGGATTGCAGATGGCCCAGAAAGGCTTTTGCATTGTCACCCGCCGACAACGTAACCGCAGCAGGGTAGATAATCGGCGGATGCATATCGGCCGGGATCGTGCCGACAACGCTGACCCGCGTTTCGGCGTTTGCATCTGATCGGTACACAATGCCAAGCGGTGCGGCACCGGTTGCCACAAGGGCCAAAGCGGCGCGTACGTTATCGGTCTGCGCGACCTGATCCTGCACAGCGCTCCATACTCCCAGCCGCTGCAAAGCCGCCTTGCCATACACTCCGGCGGGAACCGCATCGACCAAACCCATGGCCAGATACCCGCCGTCCAGCACCGAGAGCAGATCATACCCCGGCGTGATCTGACCAACCGAAGCGCGACCCGCAGCACCGATCAGGACCAGCCCGTTTCCCAACAAATCCACGCGCGATGTTGCATCGATCTGTTCTGCATCCTGAAGCAGATCCATCCAATCAGGGTTTGCCGAAATGAACAGATCCGCTGGCGCGCCCAGCTGTATTTGCCGCGCTAAAACCGATGAGGCTGCGTAAGACACAGTTATGGTCTCATCCATCTGCAGTTCATATTCCGCTGCAATCTGATCCAAAGCTGTCTTCAGGCTGGCAGCTGCAAATACCAAAATCCCCTCGGCCCCGGCCCGGATCGGGGCCAGCATCGTCGCGCCAAGAACCAGTGCCGCGATCAGAGATCTGCTGGCGGAGGATAGGGTCATGTGCACTCCCGGCTGGAACACTGCAGTCCCTCCGGGAATATCGGAGGCCTAAGGCGACACGCAAGCGCCTTTCAATGTTCATACCAGTGAAGAATTCGAAAATCACAGAAAATACAATGAAGTCAGCTATTGAGCATCTTCTCCGCCATAGCGATTGCCACGGGTGTCGCATTGGGTATTGATCTCGCAGAATGCCCCGGACAAAGCTTAAGCAAAGCGTCACGCGTCAGCCACAGGAAACAGGACACCGAATATGCTGCAGGAAACACCCGGTTTGATTGACGCCATACGGGCCCGTTTTGCCCATGTCGAAAGCTGCCCGTTTCAAGGCAAACGCATCTTTTTCGAGAATGCTGGCGGGGCACTGACGCTGAACTCTGTCGTCGAAACCTCCGCTATATTTGCCGCAATCCCCGACAATCAGGGGCGTGATAATACCGCCAGCCACGCGTTGGTCGACATCATCGACAAGGCCAAATCAGATCTGTCGGTGTTCATGAATGCCTCGTCGGGGCAGTTCTTTGTGGGGGAAAGCGGAACCGAGCTGCTGTTTCGCATGATCCGAACCGCCTGTGTCAACGCGCCCAAGGGAAGCAAAGTCATTGGCAGCTCCATTGAACACCCTGCCAGCCGCAGCGCCGCGCGCCGCTGGGCGGAAGTTGCCGGTCTGAACTATGTCAGCGTTCCACATTGTGACGCGACCGGTCTGGTGACCGCCGAAGACTATGGCGCGCTGATGACGCCGGATGTCTCGGTGGCAACAATCTTACATGGATCGCCTGTGACCGGGATGGGTATGGATGTCGCTGCAATTTCCCGCGCCATCCGCGATGTTGCGCCCGACTGTTTCATCATTGTGGACGGCATTCAACATGCAGCCCACGGCCAATTGGACATAGACAGCTACAATGTCGATGGCTACGCGATTTCACCCTACAAAGTGTTTTCGCGACATGGGTATGGCATCGCGTGGATTTCGGACCGGTTGACCGCCCAGCCCCACGACCAGTTGATCGACGCCCCTGCCGACGGCTGGGAATTTGGCACCCGAGACACGGGCGCATATGCGACGATGTCCGATGTGGTCACCTATTTTGACTGGCTGGGCAGCCAATTGTCCGACACCACCGACCGCCGCGCCCGGATTGAGGTAGCAGGCCACGCGATTCACGCCTATGAAACCCATCTAACGAGCGCAATGATCAACGGAACTGGAAACCTGCCCGGTCTGCGCGATATGGACCACATCAGCATACTGGCAGGGCCGGACAACCCAGCCCGAGAGGGTCTGATCTCGATCACAGTGCGCGATCTCCCATCAGCCGAAGTGGTGACCCGGCTAAACGAACAGGGCATAAGGACACACACACGCAAAGCCGATCACTACAGTGGAAATGTGCTGACCCCACTGGGTCTAAGCGATTGCATCCGGATTTCGCTGTGTCACTACAACACGGAGCATGAGGTCGCCCAACTGCTGGCCGCTTTGAACGATATGGCGAACTGACCCGACAATCGCCAATTGAGCGCAAGAAATTGTTCCAGACCCTCTTGCGTCCGCGCGCAGGCTTGGCTACATGCACCGTCACGGGTGATTAGCTCAGTTGGTAGAGCGCTTCGTTTACACCGAAGATGTCGGGAGTTCGAGTCTCTCATCACCCACCATCCCCTTATGGATACAAGTATCTGCGCCGGGCCAGAGCTCAGCAGCTCAAGTTGCAACCGGTTGCAACCACAGGGCTATGGTGCATAATGTTCCTGCCATGAAAATACCAACAGTCAAACTGCCCCTCAAACCAACCGTGCAACGCCCATGAGTGTCACCCTAAAAGACGTTGCAGCCCTTGCTGGGGTATCGCGATCAGCGGTTTCGCGCACCTTCACCGAAGGCGCGTCGGTGTCGGCCAAAACCCGCAGCAAGGTAGAAAAGGCAGCGCACGAGCTTGGATACAGCCCGAATGCGTTGGCCTCCTCGCTGACGACGGGACGGACGAAGCTGATCGGGTTGATTTCCAACAACTTTCACAACCCTATTTTCCTTGAGGTTTTCGATCAGTTCACACGCGCCTTACAAGAGCGAGGCTTGCGCCCTCTGATCGTAAATCTGACCGACGAAACCGAACCGGCAAATTCGGTTCGGATGTTACGGCAGTATTCGGTCGACGCCGCCATCGTTGCATCTTCGACGTTACCGCCAAGCTTTGCAAAGGCTTTCCACGATGCGGGCGTGCCTGTGGTCCATACGTTTGGGCGGTCAGCCACGTCGCCCGAGGTGCATGTGGTCGGGATCGACAATGTCGAATGCGGCCGCATGGCGGCGCGAGAGTTGCTGGCCCGAGGCTATAAGCGCGTGGGATATCTGGGCGGCCCGAAGAATGCGACCTCGGCACTCGACCGGTATCGTGGTTTCATGGAAGAATTGGCGAACCATCCGGAAATCGGCGTCACCCACTGTTTTGCCGATGCCTATTCGTTTGAAGCCGGTCGCGCGGAGATGCTGCGGTTTCTGGAAGACACAACAGCCCAAGCCTATTTCTGCGGTGATGATATCCTGTCGGTTGGCGCGCTGTCAGCGCTTAAGGATCACGGGCTGCAACCGGGCCAAGAGATCGGAATCATCGGTCTGAATGACATGGAGATGTCCCGTTGGGAAAGCGTCGATCTGACGACGATTCATCAGCCAATCAAGCAGATCATCACCTCATCTGTGGATCTGATCGAGGAAATGCTGAAAGAGCCTCAGCGCTATCCTGAGGCACGTATTTTTCCCTGTCGTGTGATCGAACGGGGCACATTACGGCCCCGCCCCTGATCATTGGAACATCGGCGGGCGCGCATCTTTCCATGCGCCATCCTCATTGCCCGACGCCACTGCCGCATGAACTGCAGCGATAGATCGAACACCATCCGACGCGCCGGGCAATCCGTCGCGGGTTTCGCCCCGGATCGCATCAGCTAAATCGCAGTAGATGTTGGCGACCGCCAGCGGAAACCCTTCGGGATGCGCAATGGCAACGCGGGACAAGCGCTGAGCTTCATCATGCAGGCCACCTTCGCCCTTTTCGATGATCTGCGTCCGACCTCCGACGGGTGTGTAGATCAATTGGTTGGGTTGCTCGGATGCCCAGCGCAGCCCGCCGGTTTCACCAAAGACCTGAATGTCGAAGCCATGTTGGCGCCCGATGGCTACGGATGAGGTCCACAGCCGCCCGACCGTGCCGCCCTCCATACGGAAATTGATCATCGCATCATCTTCCAGTTCGCGGCTGGAAATGGTCGAGGCCATATCAGCTGACAGCGACTTGACCTCGTCATCGCAGATGAAGCTGGCCATGTGCAAGGCGTGAATCCCGCAATCCGCAAACTGGCCCGATACACCGGCCATTGCCGGATCATACCGCCAACGAACGCGTGGATTGTCGGCATCCGTGGCGTCACCGTGGTGACCGTGGCTGAAATTCGTGACCACCAGACGCACCTTGCCGATCTCACCGGCACGCACCATTGCCCGCGCTTGACGGATCATGGGATAGGCCGAATAGCAGTAGTTAACAGCACAGATTTTCCCCGAAGCTTCGGCAACGCGGACAACCTCTTCGCCTTCTTCCACGGTCATCGTCATCGGCTTTTCGCACAACACGTTGAAGCCAGCTTCAAGAAAGGCCTTCGCAATCTCGAAATGGGTTGAATTCGGCGTGGCGATGGTAACCAGATCAATCCGGTCCGAGCGGCTCTGTTCGCCTGCCAGCATCTCTTGCCAACTGCCATATGCGCGATCTTCGGCGACACCCAGTCGCTGGGCGTATTCGCGGCCAACGTCGGGGCGATGATCCAGCGCACCTGCGGCGAACTCGAACATCCCGTCAGCAAGAGCACCTAACCTATGCGCGGGTCCGATTTGACTACCTTCACCACCACCGATCATGCCCCATTTCAGCTTTGCCATGGTCTTCGTCTCTCTTCAGAATTTCATTGGTACTGCGATTAGAAATCGCTGATCTCTTTCCACTGCCGCTGTTCTGACGAAGCCAGCGCGGCCGCCAAAACGCGGTTCACCTCATGCCCATCGCGGAATGTCGGCCAGATCGCTTCGCCAGAGTGGATGGCTTGCAGGAAATCCTTAGCCTCTATGATGATCTGGTCCTGATACCCGGTGCCATGCCCAGGCCCCTGGCAAAACGGCTCATAGTCAGGATGCGCAGGACCGGTCAGGATTTTGGTAAACCCACGTGACGCCTCTGGCCCCTCACGCCGATACAACCAAAGGGCGTTCTGATCTTCCTGATCAAAGCGAATGCCGCCTTTGGTTCCTGAGATTTCATAGGCGTAGCCCATCTTACGTCCGGTCGCGACGCGGCTGAAATACAGATTGCCCATCACGCCATTTTCAAAGCGGCACATCATCTGGGCATGATCATCATTTGTCACATCTCCACCGGGCCGGGTCTGGTGCACGGTTTCAACATCCGCCATGACCTGCGCAATCGGACCGATCAGCGCCAGCGCGCCATTGACCATATGTGGGGCAAGGTCCCCGATGGTTCCGTTCGCCATTCCAGTTGTGCGCCACGTCGCAGGCGTTTCTGGGTCCGCATAGAAGTCTTCGGTATGTTCGCCCCGAAACCAGGTGACATCGCCAATCTCGCCTGTGGCAATCAGCTGACGCGCGTATTGGCTGGCTGGCGTGCGTATATAGTTGAACCCAACCATGTTGATCACGCCTGCCGCCTCGGCCGCAGCTGTCATCGCAAGGCTGTCATCCAACGAAGCACCCAGTGGTTTTTCGCATAACACGGGCTTACCGCAAGCAAATGCCGCCTCGGCGATCTGTCGGTGCGTTGACTGGGGCGAGGCAATGATGATGGCTTCGACCCCCGGATCATCTACCAGTGTACGCCAGTCGTCAGTCGCGCGCGCAAATCCATAAGCTGTCCGATACCTCTCGGCGCTTTCGGGCGTCGAGGCACAGATCATCTCCAGCCGAGGACGTAGTGCTGTGTTGAACACCGCGCCGACCGCTGACATAGCGACGGAATGAGCCTTGCCCATATAGCCGCCACCTACAATTCCAATTCCGATTTTAGGCATCTTTGGCGGCTCCGAACATATCATTTGCAACCGGTTGCAAAATCAGTATCGTGTGAATCGATCAAACGCAAGGTCCAACCGACTTTGCCCACCCCAATTTGCCGGAGGATATGAGTTGAGCGCTTTGATAGACGGTATCAAAGGAAACCGTTTCGCCGTATTGGGGCGCGCTGGCATGGATCTTTTTGCCGATCCCATTGGTACCAAAAGCGAAGATGCCGATACGTTCCGTGCAGATCTGGGCGGGTCTTCCGCCAATATCTGCACTGGTCTGGCCAAACTGGGCAGTCAGGCCTCGCTGATCACCTCAGTTTCAGATGATGCAGTCGGACGGTTTTGCATGAACAAGCTGGAACACTATGGGGTGGATACGTCGCTCATCCGCGTCGTGGGTGGCGAATATCGTATGTCTCTGGCTGTCTACGAAAGCCGGATCGACGACTTTCAGAACGTCATCTACAGAAACGGCGCGGTCGATTTTCAGGTGACCGAAGAAGACATGGATAAGGTCGACTATAGCTCTTTCTCGGCGATCATATCGGCAGGAACAGTTTTTGCTGCCGAACCGTCACGCAGCGCCACCTTTCGGGCCTTTGAGAACGCGCGCAATGCAACGTTGCCGATCATCTTCGACATCGACTACCGTCCCTATAGCTGGCCGTCGCCCGAGGTCGCCGCTGACGTCCTGTCCCGCGCGGGTGAAGCCAGTGACCTGATCGTCGGAAATGATGAAGAGTTCGGGTTTATGGCAGGTGGAGTCGACAAGGGTTTTGCCAAAGCAACGGAGCTGGCGGAAAAGCCGGGCCGCATCGTCATCTACAAAATGGGCGAAAAGGGTGCTGTTACCTTAGCCGATGGCCAAGAGATTCACACCGGCATCTACCCGATCGACGCCGTTAAACCCAATGGCGCGGGCGACAGTTTCATGGCCGGTTTGCTGGCCTCAATCGCAACAGGGCATTCTTTGGAGGACGCGGTCATGCGTGGGTCGGCCTGCGCATCCATCGTCGTGTCACAACCCGGCTGCGCCCCTGCCATGCCCACAACATCTCAACTGGACGCGTTTCTCGCCGCCCACCCCGGTCCGACCCGATAGGAGTTTCCCATGCATATCGCGCCCTACGACAATCAGAACAAAGCCATCGTAGATGCCGACGATCCAACGGTGCCGCTGAACTATTTCAACATCGTCAAACTGAAAAAAGACGAGGTGTTCGAATATCAGGTGCCCGGTTATGAAACCTGCATCGCACCTGCAACCGGCAGCGTCGATGTCGACGTAGAAGGGGTTCAGTTCCCCCGCCTTGGCAATCGCGGCGAAGATGTCTGGGATGGTGAACCCGAAGGGGTTTACGTTCCGGTTGGGGCAAAGGTTCGGCTGGTTTGCATCTCGGACAATACCGAGGTTTTTATCGCAGGCGCCAGATATGACAAAGTGCTCGACCCGTTTGACGTCCGCGAACATGATCTGGTTCAGTATGGTAGCGACGACACTAAAACCCATCGCAAAATCAAACACATCCTAGGCCAGAAACAACACGAAAAAGTCGGGCGCCTTTTGGTCAGCGAGTTGTTCACCGTCGGTCAGGGTGGCTGGTCCGGCTTTCCCAGCCACAAGCATGACACCAATCGCTTGCCGGATGAAACCCGACACGACGAAACCTATAACTTCCGGTTCAAACCCAACTGGGGATCCGGCCTGCAGATGCTGCAGCGCGAGGACAACGAACCAGGGGATGCCTATCACATCGTTGACGGGTCTACGATCTGCATCGACAAAGGCTATCACCCCTGCTGCGTGCTTCCGGGGTACGAGATGTACTACTTCACAATCCTCGGCGGCCTGAGCCAACGATCATTGGTGCAGTACTTCCAACCTACCCATGCCTATCAGATCGAAACGATCCCGGGCATCAAAGACATGATTGCAAAGTTCAAATGACCCTCGTCACGCTCAAAGACGTTCTGACGCCCGCTTATAATCAAGGTTATGCTGTTGGCGGCCTGGTGACGCTCGGTTGGGAAGACATGCGCGCCTATGTGGCCGCTGCCGAGGCCGAAAATGCACCGGTTATATTGCAAGCAGGTCCCAGTTGCCGGGAGCACACGCCGCTGCCAGTCCTGGGTAAGATGTTCCGCCATCTGGCCGACAACGCATCTGTTCCCGTGGTTGCCCATCTGGATCATGGCTATACGTTCGAAGACTGCAAAATCGCCTTGGACAGCGGCTTCACATCTCTAATGTTCGACGGATCTCGAAAACCCCTGCAGCAGAATATTGACGAAACCGCGGCAATTGCCGAGATGGCCCATGCGGCGGGCATCTCATGCGAGGGCGAGGTCGGGTTCGTTGGCTATTCCGGCGGAGAAGGATCCAACGGCACCGACCCCGCCGAGGCCGCGCAGTTTGCGAAGGAAAGCGGTGTTGATGCGATGGCCATTTCGGTTGGCAACGTCCATCTGCAGGAAAACAAGGAAGGCGGGTTGGACGAAGACCGCATCCGCCAGATTGATACCATGACTGAGGTGCCATTGGTGATCCACGGCGGATCGGGTGTGCCAATCGAACAGCGCACCCGACTGGCGCGCGAAACGTCAATCTGCAAGTTCAACATCGGGACCGAGCTGCGTATGGCCTTTGGTGCAGCCCTACGTGACGCCGTCAACCAAGACCCGAGCCGATTTGATCGCGTGACGATCCTGAAAGAGACCCACGCCCCCGTTGAGGCTGCCGCCCGTGCGGTCATCCGTGCATTTGGAGCACCGCCACAAGGTTAAAAGACGCGAGGCTTGGCCTCAGATCGATCCGCCTTCGACCATGAAGTTTCCAGCGCTGCACATTGCGGCATCGTCGGAAGCCAGAAACAGCACCATCCGCGCGACGTATATTGGGTCAATCGGGTCCGGCAGGCACTGGCGGTCCAGCTGTTTTGCCAGCGTCTCAGGCGTGACCCACAGGTCTCTCTGACGCTCGGTCATGATCCAGCCCGGCACAACCGTATTCACGCGGATACGGTGATTGCCCAGCTCTCGCGCCATGGTCCGGGTCAGGCCGTGGACGGCCGATTTAGCCGTGGCGTAGGCCGGGAACCCAGCGCCCGCCTCCCACCAGGAATTTGAACCGAGATTGATGATCGACCCTCCACCGTTTTCAATCATCCCCGGGGCTACGGATTGGATAGCAAAAAACATATGGCGGATATTGGTCGCCATGCGTTCGTCCCAGTAGGCCGGGCTGACCTCGCGCCAATCATGGCGGTCATCATGGGCAGCGTTGTTAACCAACACCTGAGCTTGCCCTAACTCTTCGGTTATCTGGGTGAAAGCATCCCGCAGCGCGTCGATGTCTCGCAAATCACACGGGGCAAAGACATGCTCATCCTCAAGATCGGTCAGCAGCGCGTGCCCGGCATCCGCATTGATGTCCATAAATCCGACCTTTGCACCCTGCGCGGCAAAGCCGCGTACGGTGTCTGCTCCGATACCACCGGCACCGCCGGTGACAATGACAGTCTTGCCGCGCAGGCTGGGGTAAATGGCAAAGTCTTTGGTCAACTATCACGCTCCATGATCCACTCGACCTCGGGGGCCGGAACAAAACGCCATTTCCGCAAGGGTCCGGCCATGACGTTCAGATAGTACATCTCAAACCCATAAGGTGCTCCGCAAGGGTGATGTCCACGTGGAACGGTCACGACATCGCCATCGGACACAGCCATGGTTTCATCCAACTGCCCATCATCTGTATAGACCCGCTGAATGCCAAAACCATTGGCCGGGTTCAGGCGGTGATAGTATGTCTCTTCCAGATAGGTGATGCGGGGAAAGTCATCTTCGTCATGACGGTGGCTTGGGTAGGAAGACCAATGCCCGTTGGGCGTAAAGACTTCGGTCACCAACAGACTATCAGCGTAGTCTTCATGCTCCATCGCAATGTTATTGATATACCTTGTATTCACGCCCTTCCCGCGTTCGCTCAGGGTAATTCCATCAGGTCCGATCCGGCGCGCCTCATGCCCTCTGTTCCCCGGCGCCGAGCACACGGCGATAACGCAATCGGTTTCAGCCACCGCATCCCAACTCGTCCCATTCGGTAGATACAGACAGTGCGGAGGCGTCTTTTCGAAAACGTTCATCCTGTCGCCCAGAACACCCCAATCCTGGCCAGCTCCGGTGACCTGTGCCTTACCTTCGATCATAACAAGAATGACTTCGTTGTCTCCGGTGTCCTCTGCCGCCAGATCCCCCGCTTTAAGGTGGAAAAGCCCAAACCCAACGTACTGCCATCCGGCGCTGGCAGGGGTGATGTCATGCACTTTACCACTCGTGCCAACGGGTTTTTTGAGCAGATTGGCCATTTGGGTCTCTCCTTGATGGGCGGGCGCAACGCCCACCCGTTTCTTGCTTCAGGCAGCCTGCCGGTTTTGCAGGGCCGAAAGTGCTTCGGCCAGTTGCCCCTCTGTCCACCCTTCCGACACCGCGCGGCGCAGAATGTCGGCCTGACTTTCCGGTGCGTTACCGCCAATCGGCGGGTCTGTGTCCAGATTGGTCGGGAAAGGGTAGCCTTCTGCCGTAGCCGCGATGGCCGCGTCCACCTCAGCCGCGCTGAGATCACCACGCTGTTTCAACGCAACAAGTGAGGGGAAAATGGCCTCGGACATGGTCCGGCGATCCACCACCTCCATCGCGCGACCAAAAGCCGAGGAGATTTGCAGCAGGTTCGCCATTCTGTGGATGTCCGAACTGCTGTTTTCGCCAGCAGCGTGAAACAGCGCCGGGTTGAAAAAGACAGCATCGCCCTTTGCCAATGGCAACTGGATATAGCGGTCTTCGAAATGGGCCCGATGCCCATCATCATGAAACGCCAGATACCCGGGCGGATAAAGTTGAGAAAACGGCAACAGCTTGGTTGGCCCGCTCTCCACCGGCATGTCACAATGGGCAACCGCCCCTTGCAACGTAAGCGCAGCTGTCACCAGATGCGCATGTACGGGATACCGGGCGGCGCTGTCGGCGCTTTGGAACCCCAGATGGTAGTCCCGATGCGCCTGTTGTGCCTTTCCACCCGGGCGCACCTGATTGATCTGCGCTGTGACCTGATAGTTCGGACCCAGCCAAGCCTCGCACGCTGCCGCGATTGTTGTGTTGCCGAAATAGAGCGCGAATCCTTCCGGGTCGCGCAGGCATTGCTTTTGCAACGCATTCCAAATCCTGTCATTGGCCCCGGACGCGGCGAAATGATCGCCCTCGCCTGCCCCGCTTCTGCGCTCATCTTCGATGATCTGACGGAATACATCTGTGGCCCGATCAATCACGGACGTGTCCGCATATGCCCCCTTAAGAGCAATAACACCCGACGATTTATCCAGCACCCAGCCCCATTCCGCCAGCAGCGCACGGCGCGTTTCACCGTTCTCCAACGCAGGGCGCAACGCATGCATGTCATATATCGGCACGTTCTTTTCAACCGACGCAGCATGTGGCACGGCGTGGGCTATTAGATTTTGTGAGGTCAACACCTTGAATTCATCCAGATCACAGGATTCTCGGTCAAAATATCCGACATATCCAAGGTCTTGATCTACCATGATTTTGTTCCTTCCTCATGGCCGAGGTGATGCCCCCGAAAGGGCAGGTCGTCAGGCTTTGATCTCCAATCCAGCATGTCCGCAGACATCGACAATGTGGTCGTAGCCCAGTTTTGAGTACTCATATGGTGGCGCTTTGGCTGGATCCTGTTCCGCCTCGACCACGATCCAGCCGTTGTAGTCCATCGCCTTCAGCGCATGGGCGACGGCCTGAAAATCGATGCAGCCATCGCCGGGCACCGTGAAGGCACCAGCAATCACGGCGTCCAGGAAACTGAGGTTGTTTTCGCGCGTGTCCTGTACCACAGCCGGGCGGATATCCTTAAAATGCACGTGATGAACGCGATCGCCCCACCGGTTCAACGTCGCCATGACATCGCCACCACCAAACAACAGATGGCCAGCGTCAAAGCACAGGTTCACCTCGGGACCGGCCCCCTCCATCAGCCAGTTCACGTCATCTTCGCTTTCGATGATCGTGCCCATGTGATGGTGATAGGCCATCGGCATGCCCCGATCGGCCATCCATTTGGCCAGTTCGGTGATCTTTGCGGCGTAGGCCAGCACCTCGTCTTTGGACAGTTTCGGACGATCGTTGAGCGGTGTCCCAGCCTGCGTCTGAATTGTGTTCGAGCATTCCGCGTAAACGATACATGGGCTATTCAGCGCCACGAACTGTTCTACCTGCTCACGCACGGCATCACGCTCGGTTGCGAAGTCATTAATCAGCGACGCGCCCGAGCACCAACCACCGCAGAGCGCGATATCACTACCCTCAAGATAGGCGCGCAGCCCTTCGGTATCGCCGGGCATCCGCTGGCCACGTTCCACGCCGGTATAGCCGATCTCGCGCGCCTCTTTCAAAGCCTGCTCCATTGTGTAGGCCGCAGTCAGATCGGGCAGGTCATCATTTTGCCAGGCTATCGGCGAGATCCCGATTTTCACGCTCATTTCGTGTTTCTTTCCTTTATGGCGACTTCATACGCCGCTCGTTTTTCATTCACTTCGGGGCGGCTGCTGACCTCGGGCACCGCCACTTCCCACCATGTGCCGCCATATTCAGTCGACGGGTATGGGTCGGTGTCTATAACAACCACATACGGGCCTTTGACCTCACTCCGTTTCGCCAATGCCTCCTCCAACTCTGCAATCGAAGTGACCTTGACTGCGGTCGCTCCCATCGCCGCCGCATGGGCGGTAAAGTCGATGGCCGACGGCGTGTCATGCACCGCATGGTCCAGAAGGTTGTTAAACTCGGCCCCGCCCGTGCCCATTTGCAAACGGTTGATGCAGCCGAAACCGCGGTTATCAGTGATAACGACGGTGAAGGACACACCCATCATTGCTGCCGACGCCATTTCCGAGTTCGCCATCATATACGTGCCATCGCCGGTAAAGCAGATTACGTCACGCTCGGGCTGGGCCATCTTGATGCCCATGGCACCAGCAATCTCGTACCCCATGCAGCTGAACCCGTATTCCATGTGGTAAGACCCGGGGCGCGGTGCTTTCCACAGCTTGTGCAACTCTCCGGGCATGGTGCCCGCGGCGCACATCACAACTGTGTCGTCATTTGATGCCCGCTGAACAGCGCCCACCACCTGCATATCGGTCGGCAACGCGTTGCCCTCGCCCGGCGCATCCGTCAGCGCATCAACCTTGCTAAACCAGTCCGATTTCAGCGTATCGGCCACTGGTTCCGCGCGATAGCCTTGCAGCCCTTGGCCCAGTTCATTCAGCCCAACCTGGGCATCGGACTGCAGCGGCATCGCGCCGTGCTTTTCAGCGTCATAAGCGACCGTGTTCAGGCAGACCAATTCACGCTGCGGATTTGAGAACAGCCCCCATGAACCTGTCGTGAAATCCTGCAACCGCGTGCCAACGCCCAATACCAGATCGGCTTCGGCGCAAACTGCATTGGACGGCTCACCGCCTGTCACGCCGACCGGACCAAGGTTCAGCGGATGATCCCAGGCCAAGGCGGATTTGCCCGCCTGCGTCTCAGCCACGGGGATGTTGTGCGACTCGGCGAAGCTTTGCAGTGCATCAGTCGCACCCGAGTAGTGCACCCCGCCCCCGGCGATGATGACCGGTCGCTTTGCTGTCTTGATAGCGGCAACCGCGCGGGCCAATTCCGCCTCATCCGGACGGGTACGACGTTGATACCAGACGCGCGGCTCAAAGAAGCTTTCGGGATATTCATAAGCTTCCGCCTGAACGTCCTGACAGAAGGCCAACGTTGCGGGCCCGCAATCGGCCGGGTCCGTCATCGTCCGGAAGGCACGCGGCAGCGCGGTCAGTAGATGCTCAGGGCGGGAAATGCGGTCGAAATACCGACTGACGGGTTTGAAACAATCATTGGCGCTGACGGTCCCATCACCAAAGCTTTCGATCTGCTGCAAAACCGGGTCAGGTCCCCGCGTGGCGAACACATCACCGGGAATGATCAGAACCGGCAGCCGGTTCACATGCGCCAGCGCCGCCGCCGTCACCATGTTGGTTGCCCCTGGACCGATCGACGACGTGACCGCCATTGTACGTGCACGTCGCATCTGCTTGGCATATGCAATCGCGCAATGCGCCATGGTCTGCTCGTTGTGGCCACGATAGGTGGGCAGGCTGTCTTTCACGGCGTGCAATGCCTCGCCCAGCCCAGCCACGTTTCCGTGGCCGAATATTGCCCAGACACCGGCGATGAACGGTTCTCCGGCCTCGTTCATCTGAGCGCCTAAATAGCGCACCAGAGCTTGCGCTGCGGTCAGTCGGATTGTCTTGCTCATGATAATCCCTTTCAACAGGAGCCCATGCCGGGCAATACATCATGTCTCATTTTTTTGAAGGTTCTCATTCTCTTGACTGGCATGGCTTAGGGCTAAAAAGCCTATGCTGTCGTTTCGGATGTCCCACCCAACACGGCGGAACACCCTGATTTCTGCCTGCCTAGACGGTACCGCCCAGCGATCCTTCCAGCTGCGCCATCTCCTGACCCCCGGCCATCAAATCCTGCAACTCTTCCGGCGTGATTTCCCCGCGCTTGGCCGTGCCAAGGGTTTTACCCCTGTTCAGCACAGTAAAGCGGTCGCCGACGGCCAACGCATGCCGCACGTTGTGGCTGATGAAGACAACACCCACACCCTGGCTACGCACCTTGTCGATGGTCGCCAGAACATTCGAGGTCTGTCGCACACCAAGGGCCGAGGTCGGCTCATCAAGGATTAGAATCTTGGCGCCAAAATGCACAGCGCGGGCAATGGCGACCGTTTGGCGCTCGCCCCCTGACAGGGTTCCAACCGCCTGATCTGGTCCACGAAGGTTAATGCCCATCTTTCGCATTTCCTCCATGGTGATTTCATCAGCTTGTTTCTTGTCAAAGAAATTGATCCCCGCGACTTTACGGGTCGGCTCATTTCCCATGAAGAAATTGCGGCTGACGCTCATCAGCGGAATCATCGCAAGGTGCTGGTGCACGGTCGCAATCCCCGCCGAAATTGCATCGCGCGGATCTTCGAAATGCATCGGACGATTCTCAAAGAAGATCTCGCCCGCAGTTGGCTTATGTACACCGGACATCGTCTTGATGAAGGTCGACTTGCCCGCACCATTGTCACCCAGAAGGCAGTGGCACTCACCGGGCCTCAGATCAAAACTCACACCAGCTAGGGCAATTACCGAACCAAAGTGCTTTTCGATATTCACCATTCTGATGATCGGTTCTTTCTGATCTGCATCGCCGTGATGGAATTTACTGTCTTCAGTCATCTCAGCGTTCTCCTGTGATGATGCGGCGGATGTATGTGTTCAGGATCACCGCGCCCAAAAGTATGACGCCCAGGAACACTCGGAACAGAGAGCTTTCGACCCCGGCAAAGAACAGCCCCTGCTGCACCACGCCAAAGATCAACGCCCCAAGTGCGGCCCCCAATACCGAGCCGTAGCCGCCGGTCAGCAATGCGCCGCCGATAACCACAGCGATGATTGCTTCGAACTCTTTCAACAGGCCGCGATCCGCCCCGGCAGAGCCGAATTCCATCACCTGACAGGTCGCGAAGACTGTTGCGCAGAAGGCAGTGAACATGAACATCAGTATCTTGACCTTGTTCACCGGAACACCCGAGTTTCGGGCCGCTTCGGCGTCGCCACCAGCCGCGAAAATCCAGTTCCCAAACTTGGTTTTGGTCAACAACACATGGCCAAAGATAATAAGCCCGATGGCCCATATGATCAGCATTGGTATCCCGTCAACAACGGGCTGCCCCTCGCGTGTTCCGCGTTCGAACGTAGCAATGATCCCTGTGTCACCCAGCCACGTAAAGAAACCCTGACCAATCTTGCCGCCAAACACGGACGCCAGCCAGTCGCCTTCGGCCGTATCCTTGATACCGCCAATGATGGTTTTGCGTTCGATTGTCTGTGGCAGGAAGATGGTGAAACCGCGCAGGATGAACAGGAATGCAAGCGTCACAATAAAGCTTGGAAGACCGGTTCGAACGACAATAAAGCCATTGAGCGCGCCGATAGAGACACAGAGGACAAAGGTCACAATGATCGCCATCCAGACAGGCCAGCTCATCGTGACCGAGAATATCGCGATCATCATACCGGCGAAGCCGATCATTGATCCCACTGACAGGTCAAACTCACCAGCAATCATCAGCAAGCATGCCCCGACTGCGATAATCATGAATTGCGCCGAAACGATGGACCAGTTTAGAACGCCCTGACTGTTGAACATTCCGCTGTCAAAAGCAAAAAGCAGGAAAAACGTGAAGACAGCAACTGTGCCCACCATGCCGCCCAGTTCCGGACGGATCAGGGCCTGACGCAGGGGTGAGATTTGTTTGATTCGTTCGTCATCGCCTGTCGTGGATTGCGCCGACTCAGCCATTTTTATCCTCCCTCAAGCGGTCTTCTGAGAATTGGAAAACAAGGTTGGTACGGGCGCGCATTTGTTGCGCCCGCACCTAAGTGAAGATCAGCGGTACTCGCCCGCAAATTCTTCAATTTTGGTCAGGCCATCAGCGGTTACAAAACCGGGGCCCGAGTTGATGTTGTTGCCCGGCAGAACGCCGTAACGGTGGTAGTTGGTCATTACAACAACCGGCAGGTACGCCTGCAAGAAGGGCTGCTGATCGATGCCCCATTGGATGGTGCCGTCCTTGATTGCTTTGACAATTTCACCACCCAGATCGAAGGTGCCGAAATAGATGTCACCGGCCATGCCATTTTCCTGCAAAGCAAGTATGGTCGGGTCGGCAGAAACAGGGCCAAGCGTCAGAACTGCGTCTGTGTCTGGGTTCGCCGACAGATAGGCCAGAACCCGGTTTTTGATTTCCGCAGGGTCCTGACCTGCGTCAATCATTTGCTCGCCCAGCTCAATTCCCAGACCATCGGCAAAGCCTTGGCACCGCTCTTGGCTGGACGGCTGTACAATGTAATGGTTCACGCACAGGAACGACCCAATGCCATCGCCCTTGGCCTTTTGACCTGCGGCAAAGCCGGCATCATATTCGGGCTGGCCGACATACATCAGTGCACCAATTTCACGGGCTTTTTCAGGCGTACCGGTGTTCATGATGATGACATCGATCCCGGAATCAACCGCAGCCTTGATCGGACCTTCCAGAATGTCTGGGTCCGCCAGAGTTGTGATGATGCCGTTGGGCCCAGATGCCGCCGCCTGATCGATGATCCGCGCCATATCGGCAAGGTCCCCGGTGGGGGGATTGCGATATTCGACTTCGACACCCATCTGCTCACCCGCCAAGGCGATGCCGTTTTTGATTGTGTTCCACCAGCTGTCGCTGTCAGGTGCGTGGCTGACCAGAATGTACTTCTCGCCTTCCGCCGCAGCACCGGTCGCTGCGCCAAGCGCGACCGCGCTTGCCATTAATACCCCTTTTACGAACATTTTCATTTCCATTCCTCCCATTAGAACAGTTTGTCTTGTCGCCGGGGTCTTAACCCCAATAGTTCGGCACAGCCGAATCTCTGACGCTCCAACCCAAGGCCGAGCTGTGTTCAGTTTGAAGAAATCCGATCATTTTGCAACCGGTTTCAAAATTTCATCCATTCGCACTGGCCCGCCAGACTGGACTGAGCGCGTTGCAGCCTCGGCCATCGCCAGCGCCGCGACGCCATCCTCCAGCGTCACGGGCACCTTTGCGCCGGACAGCGCCGCCTCGACAAAAGCGGCCCATTCTGCCTGATACGCAGGCATATAGCGTTCAAGGAAAAAGTAGGTCGGCTTGGCCGCTATGACGCCATCGGCTGTAGACTTGACCATTGTGTTTTCCAGCATGTTCTGCGCTTGTAGTAGCCCTTCGGACCCCAGCATCTCGACCCGCTGATCATAGCCATATGCAGCCCGGCGCGAATTCTTGATGACGGCAATCCGGCCATCTGCATAAGTCATTGTAACAACTGCGGTATCAACGTCGCCGGCATGACCGATTTCAGCATCAATGATCGAAGACCCAACAGCAGAGATAACCGTTGGCACATCTCCCATCAGGTAGTTGGCTATATCAAAATCATGGATCATCATGTCCCGGAACAACCCCCCCGACACCTTGATATAGCTTACAGGTGGCGGTGCCGGATCAAAGGAGGTGATCGACAGCAATTCGGTTTTGCCGATCTCACCCGCGTTGGCGGCTGTTTTGATCGCCGAAAAGCTGGGATCAAATCGACGGTTGAATCCGATCATCACCGGTAGCCCGTGGATCGCAACATTTACCTGACATGCAATGGCCCGCTCCAAATCCAGATCAACAGGCTTTTCACACAAAACAGCCTTGCCCGAGCTGGTCGCTGCTTCAATCAGGTCAGAATGTGTATCTGTCGGCGTCGCAATCAGAATCGCATCAATGTCAGAATCCGCAATGATCTCGTCCGAGTTGCGCACTTTGGCACCATGCGCGTCCGCAAGATCAGCGGCTGCTTCGGGCACCGCGTCAGAGACCGCGCAAAGCCTGCTGCGCGGATGGGCAGAAATGGCCTGCGCATGAACGCGACCGATGCGCCCAGCGCCCAGCAGTCCAACCTTCAGCATGCAACTCTCCCGAATCCTTGTTGGACCCAACAATGAGTTTCTTTGCAACCGGTTGCAAGAATTATTTCACGGGACACGCCTAATAGCGTTAGAAACACCTTCCAACCCGCCGCTTGGGGCCTCAGCTGCTCGCCAATCAGTTGCTCCTACATGGGTCCGCGATGCAGCGACGTTTCCTAGCAGAGCGCAAAGAAATGAAGGCTTAGGACACCTAATTTCAACAACTACGGGAATCCCCCAATTTATTGAGTCGTTAACCTAGGCTAAGTTGAATTTACTGGAACACACTACCACTCAACGACCCCCTTGATGAGGGGCTGGCCTGACCCCCTCACCCAGCCCCTCAGACCTCACCAAAAAGTAAAATAAACCAAGCACGATGAGCTCGCACTTGTGGTACTTGTTGGGCAATCAAGTCTGAAATGGCGATCCCTGAAGGACTCGAACCCTCAACCTGCTGATTAGAAGTCAGCTGCTCTATCCAGTTGAGCTAAGGGACCGCTGGGTTCTTCTTGCTGCTTTTACGACCGAGGTTCAAGAGCCAAGCGCATGAAGGCGCTGTTCGGGTCATGGTCGTACCCATAGATCGGTTCGCAGTAGGAATAGCCGAGTGTCTCATAGAGCTTGCGCGCTGCATCATATTCCGTCAGGTGCGCGGCACCTGTTTCCAGAACCAGCGCCAATACGCCCTCGGCCCGCGCCATGTCGGTGAGATGAGTCATCATCACGCGCGCTAGGCCGCGGCCGCGCGCGGTCGCCAGAATATGGACCGATTTTACTTCGGCAGTGCCATCCGGCAGCGTTTTGAGCGCGCCACACCCCAAGGGTTGCCCCTCGTCATAGAGGGCAAAGAACCGAATACCCGGCTCTCGCAGAGCATCAACATCCAAGGTGTGATTCGAGGTTTGCGGCGTCGCATCCCAACTATGGGCAAGATGCGCCTCAATGATAGGTCGCAGATCCTCTGCGCCGGGGTCAGCCTCGCGGATATCGATCATTCAGTGCGTCCAGGGACCACGCCGATCGGTCGCAAAATTCTCGCCATACCCACGCGCACGCAAGTTGGGCTTGCGCTTATGCGGCTCGCTGACCTGAGCGTCGATCCCATTGTCTTTGGCGTAATCCAGCGCTTCTTCCTTGGTGTCGAATTTCAAACGCACTTGGGTTTGGGTATCGTTGGACGAAGTCCACCCCATCAACGGATCAACCTCGCGCGCCGAAGACGGGGCATATTCCAGAACCCATTTCCGGGTCTTTGCCATGCCCGAAGTCATCGCATTCCGTGAAGGTTGGTAGATCCTTGCGCGCATGTCGCCTCTCCGTAGTACTCACTTGGCTGTGCCTGTTTATGCGTCAGAGTGCGGGCCGGGACAAGATTGCAATTGTCACAGTTAACAATCTGTCGTCCCGCCATGGTAGACTGGCCCTGTTTATTTATGCCATTTGGAGGAATCTTATGTCTGGCACATCATTTACAGCCAAAGTGGACCGTGTGGTCGACGGCGACACCGTTCGCGTCTTTCTGGATGACGACAGCGACAATAGCGAAAGCCTGCGCGTTCTGGCTTTGGACACCGAAGAGGTGTTTGCTGGCAGCAAGCCCGTCACCCCATTGGGTCAGGCTGCATCTGACCGCGCCAAGGAACTGATCACGCCAGGCGATACCGTGAAACTGATCCTGCCCGGAACCGAACCCCGTGAAGAGGCCTTGCAGAAATACCGTGGAAATTTCGGCCGTGTGTTGTGCTATCTGGAGTTGGAGGACGGCACAGACTTTCAACAGGTGATGATTCAGGAAGGCTTGTCGCCTTACTTCCAGAAATATGGGTATGCAGAATTCGCCCATCTACACGATCGCTACCGAGATGCCGAGCGCCGGGCCCAGACCGCAAAGCTTGGGATCTGGGACCAGGTCGCCAACAACGGCTCGGTCATGCGAAACTATGCGCCCCTGACCACATGGTGGGACCTGCGCGCCCGGATCATTGAAGGCTACCGCGATATCAAACGCCGCAATCCGCAGATCAACATGTTCAATACCCGGCTGGATTATGACCGGCTGGTCGAAATTGCCAAAGCCGGGCAGGAAACCACCGTGTTCATCGAGCTGCGCGATTTTACCCCAACCTCGGGGGATCACATACTGTTCAACACAGGCAGTCTGACCCAGCCCTATCAACTGTTCATTCCAAACGGGAACATGGGCGGCGGCGAGGATGTGATGAACCTGATCCTCACACGCTATCGTGCAGATGGAGAAGACGTCCCGCGTCGATCTTATGCCTATGTCACAGGCGCAACCAAGATGTTCCCGGACAACGATACGGGACGACCCGAGATCATCGTGACCGATCCAGCGCAGATTACGGATTGGCCGGATGTGGCCTTGGAACGCGTTGGATTGTCCGGCTGAACGATAAAATGCTCTGCAACAAGTCCATCCGACAATCCCCCGGTGGGCCCTTATTCAGCTGCCAACGTATTGTGACGCTGCTAATGACAATTTCTGTCGTTAGCAGCGTCTAGAATTCCGCAGCTTTCAAATCGGGACAACCACTATGATTCGCAAAGAATGCAAACTGGATATCGATGCGACACCCGATGCAGTATGGGCTGTCTTAGGCCGCTACATGCATATCGACGAATTCGCCCCGGCGGTCACATCGGTGGATGCGTTGACAGATGGCACTGACGGGATCGGATCGCGCCGGCGCTGTCACTTCGAAAACGGGACGTCGGTCGTCGAGGAAGTCACCAGTTGGCAGGCCCGCCACGGATATGGCGTGCGGCTGAGCGAAATGGACGCCATGCCCCTGCACGAGGCTAGCGCTGCGCTGGTCCTAGAACCATTGCCGGGCAACGGTACCCGTGTGATTTGGGGCATGGACTATCGGGTCAAATACGGTCCTTTGGGATGGCTGCTGGGGCAGACCCTGATGAAGATGATGATGGGCAAAGTTCTGGATGCCAATCTGAACGGACTTGCCGAAAAACTACGTCGTGACGTGGTTTCGACATCCTAAGCCGTCATCACATCTGCTTCAGCCCTTGCAGTTGGACAAAATAAGAACAAATGTAGAGGCCTGACCCGGAGCCTGCCCATGCCTTACGCCCATTCTGACAAGACCCAAATGACCACCGAGGACGTTCGCGCGCGCCTGAAACTGGAAGGCGGCAAGCAATTCGTGATGCATACAGAATTTGCGCCCGCAGGCGACCAGCCGACAGCGATAAAGGAATTGACCAGCGGCGTGCTGGACGGCGAACGCGAACAGGTCCTACTGGGCGCGACCGGGACCGGTAAGACCTTCACCATGGCCAAGGTGATCGAGGAAACCCAGCGCCCCGCCATCATCCTTGCGCCCAACAAGACTCTGGCGGCGCAGCTATATGGCGAATTCAAAGGCTTCTTTCCCGAAAACTCCGTAGAATACTTCGTGTCCTACTACGACTACTACCAGCCCGAGGCATATGTCGCGCGGTCAGACACCTATATCGAGAAAGAATCCCAGATCAACGAACAGATCGACCGGATGCGCCACTCGGCCACGCGGGCGCTGCTGGAGCGGGATGATGTGATCATCGTTGCCTCGGTGTCGTGCATATACGGTATCGGTTCGGTCGAAACCTATGGGGCGATGACACAGGATTTGAAAGTCGGCGGCGAATACGACCAGCGCCAGATCATGGCCGATCTGGTCGCTCAGCAATATCGCCGCAACGATCAGGCCTTCCAGCGCGGCTCGTTCCGCGTGCGCGGCGACAGCCTCGAAATCTGGCCCGCCCACCTAGAAGACCGCGCCTGGAAGTTCTCGTTCTTCGGCGAAGAACTTGAAACCATTACCGAGTTTGACCCCCTGACCGGCGAACGTGCCGCGAATATGGAGCAGGTGCGGGTCTACGCCAACTCGCACTATGTGACGCCAAAACCAACAATGAATCAGGCGATCATCGGCATCAAAAAGGAACTGCGCATCCGGCTGGATCAACTGGTCGGCGAGGGCAAACTGCTGGAAGCGCAGCGTCTGGAACAGCGTACCAATTTCGATCTGGAAATGCTGGAGGCTACAGGCGTATGCAACGGGATCGAAAACTACTCGCGCTATCTGACAGGCCGCGCACCGGGCGAGCCACCCCCGACCTTGTTCGAGTTCATCCCCGACAACGCGATTGTTTTTGCCGACGAATCCCACGTTAGCGTCCCGCAGATCGGCGGCATGTACCGGGGCGACTACCGGCGCAAGTTCACACTGGCCGAACACGGGTTCCGCCTGCCGTCCTGCATGGACAACCGTCCCCTCAAATTCGAGGAATGGGACGCCATGCGCCCGCAATCCGTCTTCGTCTCGGCCACCCCGGCCAAGTGGGAGATCGAACAGACCGGCGGCGTCTTCACCGAACAGGTGATCCGCCCCACCGGCCTCTTGGACCCCGAGGTCGAGATCCGCCCCGTCAGCATGCAGGTGGACGACCTGCTGGACGAGGTGCGCAAGGTCGCCGCCGATGGCTACCGCACGCTGGTCACCACGCTGACCAAACGCATGGCTGAGGATCTGACCGAATACCTGCACGAACAGGGCATCAAGGTCCGCTACATGCACTCGGACATCGACACGCTGGAACGCATCGAAATCCTGCGCGACCTGCGACTGGGCGCGTTCGACGTGCTGATCGGCATCAACCTGCTGCGCGAGGGGCTCGACATCCCCGAATGCGGGCTGGTCGCCATTCTGGACGCCGACAAAGAAGGCTTCCTACGGTCCGAGACCTCACTGGTCCAGACCATTGGCCGCGCCGCACGGAACGCCGATGGTCGCGTGATCATGTATGCCGACAAGATCACCGGTTCGATGGAACGCGCGCTGGAGGAAACCAACCGCCGCCGCGCCAAGCAGGTCGCCTATAACGAGGAACACGGCATCACCCCCGCAACGGTGAAAAAGAATGTCGAGGACGTTCTGGCCGGTCTCTACCAAGGCGACGTCGACATGAACCGCGTCACCGCCACCATCGACAAACCGATGCACGGCGCCAATCTCGAGGCTCATCTGGACGGTCTGCGCGACAAGATGCGAAAAGCCGCCGAGAACCTGGAATTCGAAGAGGCCGCCAACATCCGCGATGAGATCAAACGTCTGGAAGCGGTCGACCTCGCCGTCGCCGATGACCCCATGGCGCGCCAATGGGCGGTCGAGAAAGCCTCGGAAGACGCGGTGAAATCGCGTGGACGGTCAACGGCTGGAAGGCCGGGGCAAAGGGGCGGGAATGTGAAGCGGCGGAAGCGGTAGTGCCTTACTTCAAGTGAACGCACTTGTTTCTGATTCCACCCCGCAAAAACACGTCTTGCTGAGCTACTTGGGGAAAACGTTCTTGCCAATCTCTGAACCGATCATTCGTCACTATTAATGCCTTCAATCTTTCCGCATCGCTGATTAACAACGGGTCAGCAGGTGTTCCTTTTGGCGCAACTGATATTCGGCCTGCTGGGTATCGAAGAGCTTTTGATAGTTTGGCAGGGTTCATGTAGTGGCCCGCAACCAAGTAGCCAACATTCGCGTCGAACCACAGTAACGGTACAAACCCATCTAGAACTAGCTTTTCAACAACTAATCTGACTGAATACAAAGTTGGCTCATCGTTTTCCCAATAGAGCACATTTGATCCATCAACGACGACCCAGTTAATCCGTTTTCGAAGTCTGAGTCTCAGCAGCAGAATCACTGCCAGAACAACACCGATAGCTCCCAGTAGAAGCGGTAGAGTCAATATCGGGCCGGATGTCATCACCGACCAAAATGCTAAACCAACCGATAAAAGTAGAAGTAGCGACAATCCAATCATACTGGGGTTGATAACGAGTTTGTAAGGCTCTGCAATACCTCGAATGCCGAAAGTTTCTATGAGGATAGCCCGGGCAGGCCGCCCAACACTTCGACCTCAATTTTTAGGCGATCAATATGGCTTGCGGCTTCAAGACCGCCTCACACTTCAAACTTGCAGCCCAGCGCTCCCTCCTTCACGTTTGAAATCACAAATTGTGATTCCAAACGGTTGCCTTGACGAACCCGGACACCCTGCCCAGCACGCGCGAAGTCCAAAACGCCATTCACCGGGTGCGAGGCACCCGCGTGGTACCGGCCGAGGATCTGGCGCAACTCTCAGGAAAATCCGTCAGCGCCGTTGCTCTCCCGTTCTAAACCCCCAACTCCGCCCGCGCCTTCTTGGTCAACTTGGCCACAACCAATTCATAAGACGTCACGATATGCTCACGCAGCGAGGTGTCGCTCATGCCGCGTTCCTGGTAGACCTGCAGCCATTTCATCCCCCGAGACGCTAGATAGGGGGCGGGGCGGATGCCGGGTTCATCGCTCAATACCTCAAAGGCCAGATCAGTGGCCTTGAAGGTGAACGCGTCTTTCCCGTCATTCCAGCCACACAGCGCAAACACCTTGCCGCCCACCTTCCACACATCCGCATTGCCCCATTGCACGACATGGCTGGTGGCTTTGAGGCTGGAACAGAAGGTATTGAATTCATCGCGGGTCATGGGGCCAATCTGAGCGTACTTAGTGGTGCAAGACAAGCGCTTGCGTTCTATCGAAGACCGAACTCAACGATCAGAGTTCCCGAAGCCACGGCGCTGCTGATCCGTGGTCCGAACCCTGTTGAACTTGCCAATTCCCAGCCCTCAGCTAGTTTCAGCAGATGCGCGTACTTCTTATCAGCCTTCTCGTCGGTACACCCGCCCATGCTTGGGAGGCCACCGTAGGTGAGATTTGCACGCTGGCCCATGACACTGATGACGCAGGTATCTTCCTGACTTACGATCCGGCACAGCCGCTGTATACGCTGACGGTCACTCGGAAAACCGACACGTGGACATTGACCCCCTGGTTTGCGATGCGGTTCAGTGGGCGTGACCCGATCGAAATCGCAACACCGCGCCATGTCCTTTCACCGGACACCTATTCACTTGGCGTCAGTGACGCAGGGTTTGGGAACGTCCTTGATGGGTTGGAATACAATGACATGGCCTACGCCTTCACGCAGGACCGTATCACCGAGTTTCCGCTAAACGGCGCCGCGCCCGAAGTGCGCAAGTTTCGCGACTGCGCAGGCGGGCAGCTGTCGTGACCTCGTCCGAGTTGGTTAGAAATCGAATAGCTCATCCAAAAAACTGCCGCGCTTTTTCTTCTTGCGATACCCATGATCTGAGCGGTCGTCATAGCCCTGCTGAGGTGGTGGTGGAGGGGTATGGGCTCCGGACCGGTCAATGATTTTGTCCAACTCACCCCGGTCCAACCAAACGCCACGACATTGCGGGCAATAGTCGATCTCGACCCCGCTGCGTTCGGCAATCACCAAATTGGTGCCATCAATCGGACATTTCATCAGACGTTCTCCCATAGCTGTGCAGGTCAGATGGGAAGGATCGGGCTGATTTTCATCCCGGTTGCGGCCAAGTGCCCCGGTCCGGCAAGGCAAGCGGATCAGGGTCGCACGAATTTGGCGTTGCCAACCGTGCGGTTCGCAGGCGTGGAACTGGTCGGCGGTGTCGCCTGCTGGGTGAAGGCCGGAGCGAACTTTTCACAGGACACACCATCCCCATCCGCATCGTAGCGCTTGTGGTAGCCCGGCTGACCCTCACGAAACGGGCCAAATCCGATGGCGTCCGCAGCGTCACATCCGGCCAAAGCGATCAGGTGCAGCACAGCGTCGTTACGGTCATAGTCAGAGATCCGCAGAAACATACCGGCCGCAAACACTGCGGTGGTCAGCGGCAGAAAAAGCACCATGATCAGGATGCGCACGGGGGAAAGGGCCTTTCGACGCATGGCGTCGGCCCGACGGTGCCGTTTGGACGAGCGCGGGTTGAGATCGCTCTCGTTTCGTGCAGGTTTTCCGAACAACATGCTGTCAGGATACTCCGGATATGTGGCAACAGTTGGACTGGCCCCAAGTAGATCAGGCATCTATCAATGGCAATTAGTGATTGTTCCCGGAACCACCCGACATGACCAAAACCGACCCGTTCCAACCAATGGACGCCACCGCCCGTAGTCAGGCGAAAGAACTGATCACCGACGCAACATTTGCTGCGCTGGCGGTTCTGCGTCCGGACAGCTTATTGCCATCAGTCTCTCGTATCGCGCTGGCCACGGATGACGCTGGGCGCCCGGTATCTCTGATTTCGACCCTTGCGGATCATACGCAAGCGCTGCGGGCAAATTCGTCTTGCGCCCTTCTGATTGGTGAGCCCGCCGACAAAGGCGATCCGCTGACCCATCCTCGGTTAACACTCCATGCAATCGCACGGCTGGTTCCGAAGGAAACGCCAGAGCACAACAGATTGCGCGCAAGATATCTAAGCTTACGCCCAAAGGCGAAGCTCTATGTCGATTTCGCCGATTTCAGCTTTGTCCATTTTGACGTTCAGGATGGCGTTCTGAACGGCGGGTTTGGCAAGGCATACCGCCTTGCCCCTGACGATCTGTAACCCTCACCGCACCACGTGCACAGCACATTTTGCGTGGCGCACCACATGCGACGCCGTCGAGCCCAACAAAAGATCCTGCATTCCCGGCCTGTGCGAGGCCATGATGATCAGATCCGGTTTGTGTTCTTCCGACCAATCCAAGATCGTTCTGCCCGAATGGCCTTCTACTACCAAGCCCGTCGCATTGGGCAGTTTTGCGGCCATATTGTCCAATTCGGTTTGGATCGCCTTGCGCGCTTCCGTCAAATACTCGGCAGGCATGTAGGAAATTGCATAATTCGGAATATGCTCAACCACATGCATCAACGTCACCTGCGCATCTGGCGTCGCCAGAACTTCGGCCAGTTTCAGCGAACCGGAAGTATCTCGTTCGGTATCAAACGAAATGGGGACAAGAATGTTATGATACATGCTGCAGTCCTCCTTTTTATACCCATCTAACATGAGCCTAAAAACTAGCGCGTGCTTTGATCCAGGTCAGGAATTGCCGAATGTTTCAGCCACGTCATACATGACAGGCTCAAAGCTTTTGCACAGCTCGTTGATCTTGCGGTTTCGGTCGCGCATCTCAGGCGTGCGCAGCATCGCCAGAAAGTCTTCCCGGCGCTTCCACTGAGAATAGTTGGCGATACGTGTCTGAGCGTCATTTACATGCAACCCAGCTGAAACGAAGCCTGGCTGTTTGGAAATGAAGTCAGCATAGGCTTCGGTCAACGATTCGAGCAAGTCCTGGCAAGTTCCGGGGGTCATTTCAAAGGTGGTAATAACAGTTTGGACGCTGGTGTTTTTAGCTATGTTCGGCATCTGGCTCCTCCTGTGGCTGACCTGAGCCTAGCATAGGAAATTGAAACGTCTCCTGTTTCCTTCGGCTTTCTTGTCAAATCCAAATGGCACCCTGCATAGGCAAGGGTACCACCGGATAAATGTGGCTGCCCGTTGGTGGGCAACCATCCATTAGATCAATGCTCCATCCGCATTAGCACCGAGACTTCACCTTGCAAGTTTTCCGGCCACCGAAGCAATAACCCATCGCCATTGCTGCCTTGCGCTAGCTCTACATAAGGTGTCGCGTGACGCACCGATCCAAAGGCACTCCGCAGCGGGCCGAGAACAGTTACGGCGTCACAACTCAGGACCTTACCGCCGAACGGCAAATGAGCATAAGACCAAACTGGCCAGGCGCTGGTTGCGGCCGGCTGCATGTTCCGGACTCGCAAAGGGTTCGCGGCCTTCACGCTCACGCCATGATATGTGTTGTTTTGGAAGGTCACGTTAACATGGCGGTTCTTATCCAGATCGGCAAAGGTGGTATCCACCCTTTCCGCACGGTCAATCCCGCCGCTACTGGCGCGAAATTTGTTCCCGGTGACAGCCAATCCATTCAAGAAGTGCCCGGGACCATGCGGGCGGATGACAATATAACTGAACCAGGGTGGGGCTTCGCTGGAATAGAAAATGTTGTCAGTGACGCTCATGGCACTGAACGAGTACCCCGAAACATAACTGGGAGTGGCATCCCGTTCATTTGACCATTCGACGAAACAGTTATCCACATAGTTCTCGGCGATCGTCGAACTGTTGTAGGTCCCGATCATGATCAGCCCGGCGGTACGGACGCCCTGCGGAAGGCTGTCGCCCTGAAAGAAATGATTACCCAGGATCATGTTGTTGTCCCCGCCGACAACGGCAAAATGCTTGAAGCGTACCGCCCGGTTGTGCCGTAACTTTACGTCATTCGCGTTGGTATTCAGCGCGATCGAATTGCGGTCAGTGACAACGAATGACTCCTCCGCAGACAGGAACTGACAATTGTCGATCAGCATCCCCTTACACCCGGTTCCGATCGACGAGATTCCGCGATCCTTGGGCCGGCTGACAAAACAATCCGTCAGCGAGAACGTACTGCCCGACGGCGCCAATCGGATAGCGCTGCAACGCCCGTTGCATTGAAACTCGATTTGCTCCATTCCGAATTTCCGCAGCGTACTGAAGCCGCTGAAATCCAAGAGATACTTGAACGCCTTAAAGGTGAACGTTTGGGTGCCGGATGCATCATAGATGGCTGCGTTCAGGGTGATCTCTCCGGCGCCAATATCCTTGGATCGCACATAGATCTCGCGCCCCACACCACTACCCTCCACCAACGAGCCTACGGGGATGTTTGCGATATTGGCCACATTCGTCAGTCGTTTCGAATCCGACGGATCGTAGGTCGCGACCGAAGTAAATGTCTCGGCATCCCAGGCCGAATTGCTTTTAACATCAAACTGCCCGTTGCGGATCACGCGGCGCGTGGAAAACCCGCTTTGCCTGTTGGGGACTGCAGCGGCCAATTCAATCGGTGCATTGACCGAGATCTTGCGCCCCGCCAGATCCAACGACTCATGATCTGCGTTGTTCAACAACGCCTGAAATGCCTTCTTAAACGCCAGCTCTTCGTCGCCAAAGGCCGCGTCATAGGCAGGAAAGTCAAAGTTCTTGGTCAGCAGCAACATTTTGTCGTCGGGCATTGTGACCGTGCCTTCGAAATCCATCTCGGACGCCATGCTGGTGTTTTCCGCCAGATGATAAGTACCTTGAGGGACATAGACCCTGCGTCCACCGGCTGCCTGATCCGCCGCTTCAAACGCGGCTGAATCGTCGGTGACTCCATCCCCTATAGCGCCAAAATCGCGGACATCGACGACGCTGATCATCTCGCGCAAAAAAATACCGGTTACATCGGTGATCTCAATATCATCGACCCGGACCAATGCCCCGTTGGCCCCTTCGATATCCAAACCAAAATGCCCGTACAGAGCAGACACACCCCAAGGCATATCCACCCCAGGACGCTGTCCGGTGCCGACGATCGCCGTAGTCTCATGCACCGTACCATAGCCAGAAAGCTGCGTGGCGGGCCCCTGTTCGGCAACAGCAGCCAAATGGGTGTCGCCAGCAGCCCCGGCCCAGGCCGCAATCCTGACCTCAGGCAGCGGCCCGCTGATCGCCTTTACCCGGGCCTTGATCTGCAAGTAACAGCCCGGCACGATTGGCGTCTGCCCCATGTAACGCAGCTTTTGCGTGGCATTAACCTTCAGTATCTCAAGACAGCCTCCGAAATCCGCATCCGCCGGAACAAAGGCCCCTGTCCCTGATCCGTCATAGGTTGGTGAGCCCGGCGTGCCGTCGCCCGCAGACCATACACCTAAGCCATTCGCGAACTGAGGCGGCATGAACACGATGCCGTCGGTGATTGCCTTGTTCATAGAAATCCCTTTCCCAATCGCGCCGCACAAATCTGCGACACGTTCAAACCCCGCGTTCAGGTCCACCCCGAACGCGAAAGTCTGAGTATCCAAAAGGAATTAACCGCCGCTCAAATCACCGTAACGATGGTGTTGCGTCAGGCTGCCGGATCCGCGTTGCCCAACAGTTGTACACCGTTGATCTTCCAGGCGTCGTTCTGCTGCACCATCTGATAGTCCAAAATATGCACCCGCCCGTCACCATCGGTGATCATGACCTTCTGCCACAACGCTCCGGCAACCTCTCGCAGATCCAGAAACCGCACGTCTGCTGGCCGCCAGACCATAGGATAACCGCGCTGCACCATAACGCCAAAATTCTCAGGTGTTCCGAACAAGCGCTGGATATTGGGGCTGGCAAAGGTGAAGGCAGTGGCAAAGTCATCCGCCTTGAATGCCTGTATCTGTGCGGCAATATTAGCCTCGATCTCGGCGTTCTGGGCGAAGGCACCTGATGCCAGCCCGGCACTCAGGGATATAGCAAGCAATAAACGACGCATGGGGCCACCTCCTATTCGAAGGATAGCCTCACGCTGGGTCAGGTCAAATCAGACCAGCTCTCCGGCCAGCGCCTTGTCGATCAGCGCAATGGTTTCCGGCACGCCATAAAGCGCGATGAACCCGCCGAACCGCGGGCCCTGCGAAGCGCCCAAAAGCACCTCATACAATGTCGTGAACCAGCCCCGCAGGGGATCAAACCGCTCACGTCCGACTGCATAAACCACCGATTGCAGCGCCTCATCCTCAATAGGTCCATCATACGCTTCCAACTCCGCCTTCAACGCTTCCAGCGCTTCACGCTCTTGATCCGTCGGCACCCGATGCATGCGGGTGGGTTTGACAAAATCATTGAAGTACCGAACGGCGAAACCCGCCGCCTGATCCAGATCGGGATGCGTCTCGGCCGTGGCATCCGGCGCATAGCGGCGGATGAAACCCCACAATGCCTCTTTGTCCTCGGCCCCAGAAACCGACGCGAGGTTCAACATCATTGCAAAGGGTACGATCAGGGTCGATTCAGGAACGTCGCCGCCATGGATATGCCAGACCGGGTTGTTCAATTGCGCCTTCAATTCCTGCCCCGGATAAGCGCGCAACTGCTGATGGTATTCATCGTAGGCTTTTGGGATCACATCGAAATGCATCCGCTTGGCCGTCTTGGGCTTTTGGTACATGAAATACGCAAGGCTTTCAGTCGGCGCATAGGTCAGCCATTCGTCAATCGACACCCCGTTGCCCGAAGACTTGGAAATCTTCTGTCCGTTTTCATCCAGAAACAGCTCATACGAGAAATGCTCCGGCGCACGGCCCCCCAGCGCACGGCAGATCGCGTCATAGATCTTTTCGTTGGTGGCGTGTTCCTTGCCATACATCTCGAAGTCAACGCCCAGCGCCGCCCAGCGCGCACCAAAATCCGGTTTCCATTGCAGCTTTACGTTGCCGCCGGTGACCGGCAGCGTCCACTCCTTGCCGTCTTCGTCGTCGAAGGTAACCGCGTAAGTCTCAGCACAAACCTTCTTCATGGGCACATACAGAACGCGACCGGTTTCGGGATGGAGCGGCAGGAAGATCGAATAGGTCTGCTGGCGTTCCTCGCGCAGGCTTTTGAGCATGATGGCCATCACGGCATCATAGTTATCGACCGCCCGCTTCAGGATTTCATCAAACTGGCCTGAGCGATAAAAGTCCCGTGCTGAATAGAACTCATACTCGAAGCCAAAGGTATCGAGAAACCGACGCAGCATCGCATTGTTGTATTCGCCGAAGCTAGGATATTCGCCAAACGGATCAGGAACCGTGGTCAGCGGGCATTGCAAATAGTCTTGCAGCGCCTCAGGGTTTGGCACGTTGCTTGGTACCTTGCGCATGCCATCGAGATCGTCCGAGAAACAGATCAGCTTGGTTGGAATGTCCGACAGCGCCTCAAACGCGCGCTTGACCATGGTGGTCCGCGCAACTTCGCCAAACGTTCCGATATGCGGCAAGCCCGAGGGACCATAGCCCGTCTCGAACAGCACACATCCCTTTTCCGGAGCACCCTGCTTGTACCGTTTGAGCAACCGCCGCGCCTCCTCAAAGGGCCAGGCCTTGGACGTCATCGCGGTTTCACGCAGGTCAGACATTTGTATTGAACTCCATCGGGGATCGTGCCAGCCACCCCATGCAACCAGCCCGGCCCCTGTTATTGTGCGGATGCAGCATGAGTCAATAAAGCGGACCGTATTTCTCAATACCCGCCTGAAAGGAATTTGACGGCATTGCCAAGTGCACCAAAAAACAGAACAACCTCTGGGCGGTATTTCTGCTTCGTCCCGGTTCCAAAGCCTGCTATGACGCGTCTTCTGCCAGAACAAAGTAAACGATCTGAAAACAAGGAAGACCCATGCGACGCGAAACGACCAACAGGATCCGCTTTGTCCTTGAGGATATCCTGCCGCCGGTCCTGCGCGACAGCTCAGCATTCCACTGGCTGGCCCGCCGTGTCTGGGGAACCCATATCACCCGTCTTGCTGAGTTTCGTGAGCGTGCGCCATATCTGACTGACGACGAGTATGAGGCGCTCTATCGTGACCACCCGCGGGTTCATCAGGGAACTGACAACTCCGAAGCATGCATTGAGCGGATCGCAAAGGACGTTGTTGGTCAAAGCGTCTGCGACGTTGGCTGTGGCACTGGTTTTCTATTGCAATGTGTCTTTACGGCACGCCCCGATATCGAAAAGATGACTGGTGTTGATTTTGTAATCGACGACGTCGCCACCATCGACAATATCGACTACGCCGCAGCCCGTATCGAAGATCTGCCATTTGACGACAACACCTTCGACACAGTGATCTGCACCCATGTGATCGAGCATCTGCTGGATTACCGCCGCGCCATTGCAGAACTCCGTCGTGTTGCTCGGAAGCGCGTCATCATTGTTGTCCCGTTGGAACGCGAATACCGGTACAGCTTCAACCCGCACTTCAACTTCTTCCCCTATACCCACAGCTTTCTTCGCGCGGTATATCCGAGCCCCAAAGTACATGTCTGCGAGGACATCGGGCGGGACATTTACTACTGCGAAGACCTCGCAGAACAAACGGCCTCAGAGACACCGACAAAGGATCAACCAGCATAATAGTACCTACACCGGCGGTGGTGGTCTGGTCAGAGCTACATTTGACACGGTTCAAAAACTGGGACGGGTTGCTATTGGCCGAGACAATCAAAGTATACAACTGACCTGCGCTATACGCCGCGCCCGCAGATCAAACAAAGTGTTGTACCTGCTTCCACCCGCCCATATCCTACGCGTTCGAACACCTCCAAGCAGGACACATATAATGACCGATCAAATTCCCCACCCCATGTCCCCACAAGATTGCCTTGTGGCGATCATGGTTGCGGTCTCTGCGTCGGATGAAACCATTCGCACTGCCGAGCTGGTCAAAATCGAAACTGCGGTCAACATGCTGCCGGTCTTTTCGGGTTACGACATCGACCGCACCCGCCGCGTGTCGCAGATCGTGTTCGACCTGTTCGAACAAGAGGATGGGTTGGATGCCCTTTTTGGCCTGATCCGGGTCAACCTGCCCGAGCGTTTGAACGAAACCGCTTATGCACTGGCTTGCGACGTTGCTGCGGCTGACGGGTCACTGGCTGAAACCGAACTGCGCCTGTTGGAAGAAATCCGGTATGAATTGAATATCGACCGGCTGCACGCAGCCGCGATCGAGCGCGGTTCGCGGGCGCGTCACGTCGTCTGATCTAACTTCCGTACAAAGCGCCCCATCGCTCTATCAATGCTCGTTGTAGCTTGCGTGATCTTCGGTTCCAGCTACGCGCGCCATCCGGGCGTTCTCGGGCCTCTCGCGGGATGGTGGCGCGGTGATCCATATCGGCGGTAAAAATGGCAAAAGCCAGGTCCGAGCCACCCGCAGTTGTCAGGAACCCGCCCAGCCCCGAAACAAAATTCAGCGTCCCGGTTTTGGCATCCACGCGGATCGGGTGATCCTTGATCGGCTTGCCATTGGCATCGGTCAAAGAAAACGGCTTCAGCAATGGCCGCAGCGCACCCGTCTTCCGCGCAGCGACAAGCGCAGCCACCAAATCACCCGGTTTCATGCGCGAGGCATCGCCAAGCCCGGAATGATCCACCATCGCGACCCCCTCGACCCCGTAGGTCTCAGCGGCCCAGCGGTTCATCTCGGCGGCCGAATCCGCAAGGCTGTTGGGTGCAGCGCCCCGTGCGACCGACGCGGCAAGCCCCACCATTTCTGCGGTCAGGTTGGTCGAGTACTTCAGCATCCCGCGCAGGATACTGTCCAGAGAATCGCTCTGGTGCAGAACCAGTACATCTCCGCGCGGTGTTTCGGTTGTAACCTGCACCCGGCCCAGAACGATTCCGTTTACCCGCGCCAATGTCTTGAACACATCACCAGCATACAGCGCGGGCTTGCGTACTGGTAACCACCGCGCGCCACCTTTGCCCAAGGCACCTTTTGCGACGGTCCAGCGATCCTGGCGGGCACTCGCTTCGTAAGTGTAGATCGGCAGTTGCCGGTCCTTGACCCGCATCCGCGCCATCTCAACCGACGGAGTATAATTCGCACTGCGCGCGTCCATGGTCACGTCATAGCTCGTGGCTTCACGTTTCCACTCGAAATGCACGCGGTTAAAGTTCAACGATATTCCACTGATCGCCGGACTGTACCCGACATGATCCGGTTGTCCGGGATCCACGCTGAAAATATACGGCAGAGCGCCATCATAGACCTTGAACGCCCCGCGCACCTCGGTCACGCCCACCTTGCGCAAATTGGCCGCCATCTGGGCCAGAGCATCCGTATCCAGCAGCGGATCACCCCCGCCGACAAGGATAAGATCGCCCTTTAGAATTCCATTCTCAATAGGACCATTCGCCATTAGCGTGGTTTCAAATCGATGCGTCGGCCCCAGAACATCCAGTGCGTAAAGGGCGGTCATCGCCTTGGCGACACTTGCCGGAGGCAATCCCTTTTCGTCCCCAAAAGCTTCCAACTGCGCTCCGGTTTTCACATCAGCCACGGCAAACACAACGTCACCCCTTAAACCCGCGGCTTTGATGAACCGTTCGACGCCGCTCAGCTGTGGTCCACGCGCCTGCGGCCTCAAAGACACCAAGGGCGCTTGTGCCAAAGACGTGCCCGGGATCAGAGACGCCCCCAATCCCCCCAGAAACAAACGACGTGAAATACGATCAACCATGGGTCAATTAAAATCCCAGAGATCACAACCAAACAACCACTGAAATGCACTATGCGCCGGGTGTGGCTATTCCGGCAACACCCCATCGCCCCAACCGCCGCGCCCGCGAATTTCAGTCGAGCTGACATTGACCATAGGCACGTTCACGAAACACCACGCCGGCGCAGCAGCCCGCCCAAGCAAATGCCGTGCTTGTCCGTCGATTCTATACTGTGCATATGCGCGCGCCGCCGGAGACATCCGGGCCGATATCCGATCCCCCGGCCGCGCCACCACGCCCACCGGTACGCTGTCCATGATCTGTCGCCAGTCTTTCCAACGGTGAAACTGCGCCAGATTGTCGGCACCCATCAGCCAGACGAACCTGACCTGCGGATAAAGCCTTCGCATCGCCGCCAGCGTACCCGCCGTCGCGCGCGTCCCCGTCAGCGCTTCGATATCCGTCACCTCGACCCGCGGATGCTGCATCATCTCCCGCGCCGCCGCCATACGCCGCGCCGATGGAGCGGGGCCACGTTCCTTTAGCGGATTACCTGGCGACACCAGCCACCACACCCGATCCAGCCCAAACGCCTTCATCGCCTCAAGCGTGACATGCACATGCCCCTGGTGCGGCGGGTCAAACGACCCACCGAACAGCCCGATGACCTGCCCGGGCCGCGCGTATGGAATGCTAAAACGATCCATGCCTTGCTGATGTTCAGAACTGGACAACGTTGTCAATCAACCGGTTGAACCGCATCGCCCAACGTGACCCGCCCCGGCCGCACCATCTCGGCGCACCACCCACCATGCCCCCGCACGGCGGAATAGCCGCCTTTGCCCAGCGCCTCCTCCATCCGGCTGCACGGCGCGCAGATCACGGTAAAGCGTAGGATCACCTCGCCCACCTGCACTTCGCGCCCTTTGAGCGCGGCTAAATTGATCCCTGAGACCACCAGATTGCGGCGCAGAATATCGGGCGACACCGGCCCCTGCCCCAAACATGACCCAATCGCCGCCAGATGCTCCTGCTGGATCAGCGTCACCGCCCGCTTGCCTGCGCGGCCCCGGTCGCCTTCAAGCCCATTGGTGGAGATCATGCCTTCCTCAACCGCGACCATCTCCGCACGACGCCCAGGTCGCAGACCGATCCATTCGACACGCCCCGGCTGCGTCCAACCAGCTATGAGATCTTTCAAGGCCACCTAAATCAGCAGTTTCTTAATTGCGTACATCAGGCTTCAGGCCAACCCAACATCGATATTTGTTCTCCAAAATGCCTTGCTCCAATACCACCGATAGCGAATATCTTCCGGTCTGACTTCCGCCTTATGCGCGGGAGCAGGTGGCATCACTCGGTCAATGCGTCGGATTGGTTCGTTGTAGATTTCCGAGCGCGCCCGCGCGGCGTCCCAGTGGAATTTCTTCAGAGAAGACATCGAAAAGCAAAACAAACCGAACCACAAAAGGTATCCGGCAGACTCAATTAATCCAATAGAGTTGCTCAAACCGTACACCTAATCCTGCAGCCAAGTGATCCACGCTTGAACTACCCAATCTCAATCTCGTAGTCCACCGAGGCCTTCGACGATCCTATCCATTGCCCCCAATCGAACCATCCGCTATCACCCCGCCCAACCTGATTTCCCCGACCCAGAGGACGCGACATGGCCGCCTATCAATATGTCTACCACATGCAGGGTGTCTCCAAGACCTATCCCGGTGGCAAGAAGTGCTTTGAAAACATCCACCTGAGCTTTCTGCCCGGCGTGAAAATCGGTGTTGTCGGCGTCAACGGCGCCGGTAAATCGACGCTGATGAAGATCATGGCGGGCCTCGACAAGGACTTTACGGGTGAGGCTTGGGCCGCCGAGGGTGCCAAGGTCGGCTATCTGCCGCAGGAACCGAAACTGGATGAAACCCTCAGCGTTCGTGAAAACGTCATGCTGGGCGTGGCCGAAAAAAAGACGATCCTCGACCGGTATAACGAACTGGCGATGAACTACAGCGACGAAACCGCTGATGAGATGGCCAAGCTGCAGGACGAGATCGACAGCCAGAACCTCTGGGACCTCGACAGCCAGATCGACGTCTCGATGGAGGCGCTGCGCTGCCCGGCCGACGACGCCAGCATCGCCAACCTTTCGGGGGGTGAGAAACGCCGTGTCGCGCTGTGCAAACTGCTGCTCGAAGCGCCAGACATGCTGCTATTGGACGAACCGACCAACCACCTGGACGCCGAAACCATCGCCTGGCTGCAGCAACACCTGATCGACTACAAGGGCACCATCCTGATCGTCACCCACGACCGCTATTTCCTGGACAGCATCACCGGCTGGATCCTTGAACTCGACCGTGGTCGGGGTCTGCCTTACGAGGGCAACTACTCCGCATGGCTTGAACAAAAGGCCAAACGGCTTGAGCAGGAGGCGCGCGAGGACAAGTCCAAGCAGAAGACCCTGCAGCGCGAACTGGAATGGATGCGTCAGGGCCAGAAGGCCCGTCAGGCCAAATCCAAGGCCCGGATCAACGCTTATAACGAGCTGGCAGACCAGTCCGAACGCGAAAAGCTGACCCGCGCCCAGATTGTCATCCCCAACGGCCAGCGCCTTGGCGGCAAGGTGATCGAGGTCGAGGGCCTATCAAAACACATGGGCGACAAGCAACTGATCGAAGGTCTGGAATTCGCCTTGCCCCCCGGCGGCATCGTCGGTGTCATCGGCCCCAACGGCGCCGGTAAATCGACCCTGTTCAAGATGCTCACCGGGCAGGAACAGCCCGACAGCGGCACCATCACCCTGGGCGACACGGTCGAGCTGTCCTATGTCGACCAGTCCCGCGACGACCTCAAGGACAACGACACTGTGTGGGAGGCGATCACCGGCGGCGCCGAGATCATCCAGCTGGGCGACGCACAGGTCAATTCCCGCGCCTACTGCTCGTCCTTCAACTTCAAGGGCGGCGATCAGCAGAAAAAGGTCTCACTGCTATCCGGTGGTGAGCGCAACCGCGTCCACATGGCCCGCCTGCTGAAAGAGGGTGGCAACGTCCTGCTGCTCGACGAACCGACCAACGATCTGGACGTCGAAACCCTGCGCGCGCTGGAAGACGCGCTGGTCGATTTCGCCGGCTGCGCCGTCGTCATCTCACACGACCGCTTCTTCCTCGACCGGATCTGCACGCACATTCTGGCCTTTGAGGGCGATGCGCATGTGGAATGGTTCGAGGGCAACTTCGAGGACTACGAAGAAGACAAGAAGCGGAGACTTGGACCCGACGCGTTGGAGCCCAAGCGGTTGAAGCATAAGAAGTTTGCGCGGTAGATAACTTTCCCGAAAGCGCAAGTTGTGATATATTGCTTTGAGTTGATTTTCAGAGTTTTTAAAAATGCAGATATTACCTCAACTTGTTGCCGCTGGCTTTCTAGGATTTTCTGTCGCCATAATGTTCCTTGCGTACAACCTTTTAAGAGAAGTTGTGCGCAATACGGAAACGCAAAACGAAGCGATCGCCAAAAGCCGCAGCCGCCTGATTATCGCATTTCTAGTTCTCTCTGCTGGCGTATTGGTCTTAGGAATTGTTTACTCTTTTCTTGCGAACCCGCGCCAGATGGAGGTCGTGCTTTCGCTGAGACCTGATCGGGAAGATATCAGCGGGTCGGTACAAATCATGCGGGTAGACGGATCGACAGTTTTATATGATCCACAGCAAAACAAATTCGTCGTCCGCCAAGGCGCACCACTTCTGCTGGATCTAGAAAAGATTCGAGAGAAGATTGATAAATTCCGCGAAGACATAGAAGATCTTGACGCCAAAGTCACTCACCTTGAGGAGCAAAATTCCGGCCTTGCGGCGACGGCTTCCGGTTTCAAGAACGAAGCTACCGACAGTCCACTTGACAATCCGGAGGAGAGTTTTTGAACATGGTTCTGAGACTGACCGTAGTGCTAATTTGTATCAGCTTTCCGTATAGCCTCGCATTTGCCGAGGGTTGTACCGCTGGAGAAAGCACTAGCAATCCAGCGCTAGCCCAAAAAATCATCTCCACAGATTCAAGTAATACAGACCTGATTAAACAAGCTTCCGAATATTTAACTGAAAACCAATCTGATCTTTGTATGCGGTACTATTTTGGCCGATACTTAACCCGCTTAGAACGATATGGGCAATCTCGTACGGTATTGGCTGGTTTAGAAAATGAACTGGCACGTTCAGGAAACACAAATGTATCACCAGAGAATGTAATCGGCTTTGGGTTTTTGTCCGAAGGAAATAACGATTCCGCGCTTGAGGCCTTCCAGAACGCTGCGCAAGTGTCATATTTCGATAATTTCCCCAATGACTTGAAAACTAAGATTTTAAATAACCTAGGATATGCACAGATGCAGGTCGGAAGGTATGATGAAGCTAGCGAGACGCTCAAACAAGCGGCCGAGCTTGGAAGTTCGCGTGCATTTCGCAATCTGGCTGCGGTAGCTTCGATTGTTAGTACTTTGGAGGAAAGCGATACGTCTCAGCCTGGCGCATTTGCCGCGATAGTTGGCAGCGCAAAGTCATTGTCAACGGCCGAATCTAGCCTTCTTCAAATCTCCCATAAGCTCAATGTCGAGCAAAGCAATATCAGTGTTTTTCGTATGAATAATGGCAGGTATTCGATATCTCTGGGCCGGTTCAAGAGCTACCCGGCAGCAATCTCGGACAGGGACAAAGCAGTAGAGGCAGGAATCTCAGATTCCTATGTTGCTTGGCTAACTGATTGGGAACTCATTGAAACCACGATGCGAGAGTAACGTTAGACACGGGTTGGAACCGGACTGCGTGTTTACCCTATCCCGATGGGGCAATGAGAACACTCGCGCCAGCGAAAGCCACCACTCTGCCAATTCCGGATCGACCCGGCTTGAGCGAAGAACCCGATGGATCGATTAATGCCGCCGCGGGGTCAGATGGCCCACTAACCGGGCTTCCCCTATTCAGGGCTAAGACCCGACCCTTGGTTTGCTCAACGAAACCCAAACTCTGTGACAAAACCGGGCCGCCAACCAGGCGAACGGGCCCGGCAGCTTTGCAATCTCGCCCGCAGGGCCATGCATTTCGACCTCGGTGATCTCAACCAGCGTCTGCTTGCTTTCAGAGATGTGGCTGCCTACCTCCATATGCCGGATCAACGCATGAGCGCTGTCGTAGTCCTCACGGGACACCGCCGTGCCATCGGCCCCGAAACTATAGGCGGAGGCCAAATGACCGGTCTCTTTCTTTCGCAGGTCAATCATCTCGGCACAGTTCTTGCGAAAGGCAGCGGCATTCGCGACAGGTACCGAAAAATATCCGATGACGGTTACAATCTGCGGGACGGGCATAAGAGTTCCTCCAACATGTCGATTAAAAAAGACCTCGCTATCGTATCCTCGTTCTCTGCAGAAACAAAAACTGATCCTGGCATGACGCACGATCCATAGCTCGCAAAACCGTCGTCTGAATTGCAATCCACACCTTCAAACTGTCGCAATTCAGTATCTTTATGACACTTAGATTCACGGCAGATTGCGTCGGCGGATTCTTGTGCAAATCGGACGATTGGCCCTCAAACCCTTGTACAAACCGCACAAATTACCTTGTCACACGCAGTTCTCAATGCCATATCAAGGGCGCTTACGTTTTTCTATTCGACCTACTGTCTCCGATTCCGGCGCTCAGTCTATCGATACAGACAACGACGCCGGGCTGCCGCAACACCGTGGGTAGCACTTATAGGAGATCTCGGAATGCCTACAGGCACCGTAAAATGGTTCAATACCACAAAAGGCTTCGGCTTTATCGCACCTGAAGATGGCGGCAAAGACGTGTTTGTGCACATCTCGTCCGTCGAACGTTCGGGCCTTACCGGTCTCGCCGACAACCAGAAAGTCACGTACGAGCTGCGCGCTGGACGTGACGGTCGCGAAAGCGCCGACGACATCCAGCTTGTCTAAGCTTTTGAAAGGGTGAGGTTTTTCCTCGCCCTTTTTCTTTGGAGACAAAACTTCTCGCGGCCGTCAGTGTGGCCCGCGTAATACATCACTTTTCGGTTATCCTTGCCCTGCAATTGACCAGATAGGCTATCATTCTCAAACTACGGCAATGATTTATTTGGCAATTTTGTGAGGACCATCATGTTCACGCGTCGCGTATTTCTTGCGTCAACGGCTGCCGCCAGCTTAATGCCTGGCCTCGCTGCGGCGAAAAAAGCGGTGGAATATGACCCGGCACCGCAATTTGTCCGGGTCAAAAAGCAGTTCCTGCCCGGTCAGCTACTGGTCGTTCCACGCTCGTTTTACCTCTATTTTGTAACTGAACCCCGCAAGGCGATCCGCTATGGGTGCGGCGTCGGCAAAGCCGGACTCGAGTTCACCGGCACAGCGACAATCGATGTAAAAAAAGAATGGCCGACCTGGCGACCTACGAATGAAATGATCGAACGCGACCCGGTCGCTTACGCGAAATTCAAGGACAACGACTATGTTCAGCCCGGAGGCAATGGCAACCCTTTGGGCGCCCGGGCATTGTATTTGTTCCAAAACGGGATCGATACCTATTTTCGCATTCACGGAACAACTCAGCCGCAGACAATCGGACGGGCTGCGTCCAACGGATGCATTCGGATGCTGAACGAGCATGTCGTCGATCTATACAACAGGGTCCCCATCGGAACGGTTGTCACTGTCGTCTGACCGCATCGTCAGGGTGCGGTCCAATCCACATCTGTTGCCTGCTCGATGTGCAGCAATCCATTTGGCCAGGGTTGCGCCAATTCCTTAGCTTGCTCTTCGGGCGCGGTGAGCCATAGCTGCACCACTGCCAAATCCAGTAACACGCCCATTCGGTGGTGGATCGGCTCTAAATCGGCATTTGGTTCGCATGTCACCGCCGCGAACTGGTCAACATGCAGGCCACCGGGCGCCTGCCACCGATCAGTGATCGCGGCAAAAAACAACGGTGCCCCATCCTTTGAAGCAATGCGCCACGCCGTTTTTCGGCGCTTTTCTCCGGTCCACTCATACCAGCCATCCACCGGGACAACTGCCCGACCGACCCCTTCGAACGCGGCTTTGTCAAATACAGTTTCTGACCGCGCGTTGATGATGGTTTCCATGACTGGTCGTCCGCGAGCATTGACACGCCCCACCGGGATCATGCCCCACCGCATGGACACCAACCCGCGGGTGGTCAGCACAACCATTTCCTGCCCCGGCTGAATGTTACTACGGGCTGACTGGCCCGGGGCTGTATTCGAAACACCCAGAACCGTCGCGATCTCGGTCATTGGCCGTGTCAGAAAAAACCGCCCGGGCATTGCTCACTCCTGTTTGGCAACCTCGTTGGCAAGATCCAATACGAAGGGCCCAAGCGTTTCGACAATCTGAGAGACCCCTTTGGCATTGGGGTGAATGCCGTCCGCCTGCATGAACTGACCAACCGCGCTCGGATCTCCGTCTGCGGCCAAGCCGTCAAAAAAGCTGTTCGCGTATTGGGTTTGATATGCCTGCGCCAACTCAGGATACATGGCATCAAAACTTTGCTTATACTCGGCACCGTAGTTTCCTGGCGCCTGCATCCCAACCAGCAAAACTCCAACATCCTCAGCCTGCGCCGCCTTCAGAATGGTTTCGAGATTGCCTCGTGACACCTCTGGATCGATGCCCCGCAACAGATCATTGCCACCCAGCGCGACGATCATCCCGTCCACATCGGGTGTCAGTGTCCATTCAACACGCGACGCGCCCCCCGCCGTCGTGTCGCCCGATACGCCAGCGTTGATCACACGGACCTCTGCGCCCTGCTCTTGCAGCCAACGTTCGAGTTGAGGGACAAATCCATCCTCCTCAATCAGCCCATAGCCTTGCGTCAGGGAATCTCCTAAAGCGGCGATCACAACAGGCTCGGCTGTGGCCATAAAACCGCAGCACATAAACAGCCCGGACATCAAAGCCTTGCGCAATTCTATAACTGCTCCATATCCCAAATAATTGCTCCCCTTTGGAAAGACCCATGGCAACATCAGTTCTTGAACTCCAAAATGCCGCATTGTCGCTGGAAGGCAATGCCGGTCGCGTGAATATTCTGCATGACGTTAGCTTGTCTGTTGTACAGGGCGAAACACTTGGATTAGTCGGACCATCCGGTTCCGGCAAATCCTCGTTGCTGATGCTGATGGGCGGATTAGAACAAGCCACCGGCGGCAGCGTGATTGCTTTAGGTAAAGATCTGACTGGCATGGACGAAGATACATTGGCCCGGTTTCGGCGCGACTCCATGGGTGTTGTGTTCCAAAACTTTCACCTGATCCCCACGATGACGGCTCTGGAAAATGTGGCGACCCCGCTGGAACTGGCGGGTCACAGCGATGCATTCGTTCGGGCCGAGGCCGAGTTGGAAGCCGTAGGACTGTCGCATCGGCGCGATCACTACCCCGCCCAACTTTCGGGTGGCGAGCAGCAGCGCGTTGCATTGGCGCGGGCATCCGCCCCGCGTCCACAAATCCTTTTGGCCGATGAACCCACTGGAAACCTTGACGAAACAAATGGTGCTGCCATCGTCGATCTCCTGTTCGGGCTGCGCGACAAACATGGGGCCACCTTGGTGCTGGTTACACATAGCCATACGCTTGCCGAAAGATGTGACCGCGTTGTTCGATTGAGAGACGGCAGAGTCGAAGAGAAGGCCAAGCAAGAGGCAGCAGAATGAGCATGCGGCTGGCCGCGCGACTAGCCCGACGCGAGCTACGAGGCGGCCTGCGTGGTTTTCGCATCTTTCTGGCCTGTCTGGCCCTAGGTGTTGCTGCGATTGCGGCCGTCGGTTCGGTTCGACACGCAATTCAGGCGGGTCTGACGCAAGAAGGGGCGGCACTACTCGGTGGCGATGCCCAGCTGGAATTCACCTACCGTTTTGCCAACGACGAAGAACGCGCCTGGATGGACCAGTCTGCGCAAGAGGTTTCCGAGGTTGTCGATTTCCGTTCCATGGCGGTCGCACCACGCGATGCAGGACCTGAGCGAGCGCTGACACAGGTAAAATCCGTAGATGATGCCTATCCTTTGCTTGGATCTGTGTTGTTAAAACCTGACATCCCGTTGGCAACAGCATTGGATGGCTCCGCTGAGCTACCGGGCGCAGTCATGGATCCGGCACTGATAGATCGCCTCGGCCTTTCGGTCGGGGACCTTTTCGCGTTGGGCACGCAGGATTTTGTGCTCATGGCTTCGTTAGAGACGGAACCGGACGGTGCAGCAGATGGCTTTGGATTGGGTCCAAGAACACTGGTGCGCACTGAAGACCTACGTACCTCGGGCCTGCTAGAGCCCGGCACTTTGTTTTCGACAAAATACCGACTGGATCTGCCGTCTGATATCGCCTTGGCGGATCTCTCAATTGAAGCTGACCAGATATTTGACGGCACTGGTATGCGATGGACCGATGCGCGCAACGGTGCGCCGGGCATTTCCGAATTCGTCGCGCGGCTCAGTTCGTTTCTGGTGTTGGTCGGACTGTCGGGGCTGGCCGTTGGCGGCATCGGCGTTTCTGCAGCTGTCCGGGCCTATCTGTCCCAGAAGACCGAAACAATCGCCACTTTGCGCACATTGGGGGCCGACCGGGCAACTATTTTCCAAACCTACATGATCCAGATCGGTTTATTGTCTGGGATCGGCATCGCGATTGGTGTGTCTCTGGGCGGGTTGGCACCCATGTTGATGGCGCCTGTTATCGAAAGCCGCCTGCCCATTCCCGCCGTCTTTTCACTTTATCCGCAACCCCTGGCCGAAGCTGCCCTGTACGGGTTCTTAACGGCGTTTTTGTTCACACTCTGGCCCCTCGCCCGCACCGAAGAAGTGCGGGCCGCCACGCTGTTTCGCGATGCTTTGACATCCGCCAACCGTCTTCCGCGGGCCATCTACGTGCTGGCAACTGCACTGGGTCTCGCTCTGCTGATCGCCTCTGCGTCCTGGTTTAGCGGGTCCACATGGCTCACACTTTGGACCAGCGGCGGACTGGTCGGCGCTCTGCTGTTACTGTCTCTGTCCGCGTTCGCGATCCGCTGGATAGCGCGCACCGGGGCGCCCTTGGCGCGTGGTCGGCCAGCCCTTCGCTGGGCGTTGTCCGCGATTTCCGACCCGCGAGAAGGCGCAGGTTCCGTTGTTCTGTCGCTGGGTCTCGGCCTATCAGTTCTCGCAGCGGTGGGGCAAATCGATGGCACCTTACGCAATGCCATTTCGGGAAACCTCCCGGATGTCGCGCCCTCGTATTTCTTCGTCGACATCCAAAAGGATCAAATGCCAAGATTTAGCGAGCGCCTTGAAAACGACCCGGATGTTAGCCGGATCGAAAGTGCGCCGATGCTGCGCGGCATCCTTTCACAGATAAACGGACGCCCTGCACGAGAAGTGGCCGGAGATCACTGGGTGGTAGAGGGCGATCGTGGTCTCACCTATTCCATTCAACCACCCGAGAACGCACGGATCACCGCCGGCGAATGGTGGTCCGAAGACTATTCCGGCACGCCGCAAGTCAGCTTTGCCGCTGAAGAAGGTGAAGAAATGGGATTGAAGCTTGGGGACGAACTGACAATCAACATTCTGGGGCGCGATATCATAGCCGAACTGACCTCGTTCCGCGAGGTTGATTTTTCGACCGCAGGTATGGGGTTCATTATGTCGATGAATCCGTCCGCACTGGCAGGCGCACCCCACAGCTTCATTGCGACAGTGTATGCCGAGGAACAGGCTGAAGCCGCAATATTGCGAGACCTGGCAGACCAATATCCCAACATCACGGCCATTCGGGTCAGGGATGCAATTGATCGCGTGTCCGGTCTGTTGGCCGGGCTGGCCGCTGCGACCTCGTACGGAGCTGGTGTTTCATTGCTTACAGGTTTCCTGGTTCTGATCGGAGCCGCAGCAGCAGGGGAGCCCGCGCGAAGATATGAAGCCGCTGTTCTGAAAACGCTTGGTGCTGACCGGCCCAGGATTCTGTTTAGCTTTGCCCTGCGCGCCATCCTCCTAGGGGCAGCGGCCGGCTGCGTCGCCTTACTCACTGGCATCCTAGGTGGCTGGGCCGTTGCCACTTACATTTTCGACACAAGTTTCTCGATCATTTGGTCATCGGCTTTGGGCATCGTGTTCGCGGGGATTATCGTCACTCTGGGTGCAGGTCTTGCGTTTGCGCTGCGTCCCCTGTCCGTGCGGCCCGCTCGCATCCTACGTGCCAGCGATTGATGTCAGCGTCCGCAAGCAACTGGCTGCAGAATTCTCAGCAAGGGGTCATTGTTACACACCAACGCGTCCAACGTGATATCATCTAACGAAGCATAAAACACCTCAGCAGCATCCTGCAGCGCCACGCGCAGACGACACGCGTCAGTCAATGGGCAGGTGTTGTACGCATCGGCAAAGCACTCGACAATCGGCAAAGATCCTTCGACGTCCCGAAAAACCGCACCGATACGGATCTCGTCCGCTGGGCGCGCCAGTGACATTCCGCCTTTGCGACCGCGTTGCGTGCTCAGATAGTCCAATTGGCTCAATTGATTGATCACCTGTGCCAGATGATTTTCCGAGATGTTGCACGCTTCGGCAATCTCGGCTTTCGTCACCAGCCGGTCCAGATGCGCTGCACAATACATCAGCAGACGTACAGCTATATTCGTCCGTTTGGTAATCCGCATATTGGCCTCCCTACATTCTTGATGCAGCAACATTGCATGTTCGGTAAAAAAGCGGTTTGACATACATCAATCTTCTGAAAGGACGCCGCCCAAATGGCTGACCCCTATTTCTTTGGCTACGGCAGCCTCGTGAACCTGGCCACGCATGATTTTCCGGATCCCCAGCCCGCAACACTGAAGGGTTGGCGGCGTGTATGGCGCCATACTGACCTGCGTCCAGTGGCTTTCCTGACCGCGATCCCGGATGCGGCTTCCGAGATCGAGGGCATGATTGCCCATGTCCCGGACGATGACTGGGCGGCTTTGGATGAACGCGAATGGGCTTATAACCGTGTTCCGGCAACGCAGTCCATATCGCACCCGCTGACACGCGATGTTGACATCGCTGTCTACGCGGTACCAAAAGATCGTGAAAACGATGCACCAAACCATCATCCGCTGTTGCTGAGCTATATTGACGTCGTCGTACAAGGATATCTGCGCGCTTTTGGTTCGGACGGCGCTGACCGGTTCTTTGCCACGACGGACGGATGGGAAGCCCCGGTCTTGAACGACCGTGCCGAGCCACGCTACCCGCGCCATCAACAGCTGAAACGCGTCGAAACCGATTTTGTAGACAGCCGACTACAGCGCGTTTTCGCAAAGATTGTGCAACCCGCATAAACCAAAGAAGACCGGGCTTTGCAGCCCGGCTTAATGTTCAATTCTGCGGTTTAATCTAAGCTTACCCGCGCGCCCGGATCACCTGCAGCAACGGTAATAAAGTCGCCATCTCTGGGCCTCGTTCCATGCCGGTCAACGCTTTGCGTAGCGGCATGAACAAGCTCTTGCCTTTGCGCCCAGTCGCTTCTTTCACCGCTTGGGTCCAAACAGCCCAGGTGTCACCATCGAAAGGCCCTTCGGGCAAAAGCGCTATGGCTTCGGCGATAAAGTCTCTGTCCTCATCGGCGATCATAGGTTCTGCACCGTCCCGGCACAACTCCCACCAGCCCTTGAGGTCGCTCAGAGTGGTGATGTTCTCGCGTGCCATTGCCCAAAACGGCTCGGCCAGATCTGCAGGAACACCAGCGCCGGCAACCGCGTCCTTAACGTCGGATAAAGGTAGCGACTGCAGGTGCTTTGCGGTCAGCGGGAAAAGGTCTTGAACGTCGAATTTGGTTGGTGCCGATCCAAATCGTGCGACGTCGAACCCGTCGATCAATTCAGCCATATCGGACCGCAGCTCGACTGGATCGGACGAGCCCAGACGCGCCATCAGGCTCAACAAAGCCATCGGCTGCACACCCTGTTCGCGCAGGTCACGCAAAGCCAGCGCGCCTAGCCGTTTCGACAACGCCTCACCCTGCGGACCGGTCAGCAGCGAGTGGTGGGCAAAGCGCGGGTATTGTCCGCCAAGTGCCTTGATGATCTGAATCTGTGTCGCGGTATTGGTCACATGGTCCGAGCCGCGCACCACATCCGTCACGCCCATTTCGGTATCATCCACCACCGAAGCAATCGTATAGAGAACCTGACCGTCCCCGCGGATCAGAACCGGATCGGACACCGACGCGGCATCGATCGAGATGTCGCCCAGAATGCCGTCATTCCATTCAATCCGTTCGTGATCCAGTTTGAAGCGCCACACGCCATTGCCACGCTCGGCCCGCAGCGACTCTTTTTCGGCGTCCGACAGGTTCAGAGCGGCGCGATCATAAACCGGCGGCTTACCCATGTTCAGCTGCTTCTTGCGCTTCAGGTCCAGTTCGGTGGGCGTCTCAAACGCCTCGTAGAAGCGACCCATCTTGCGCAGCTTGTCAGCGGCTTCTGCATAACGGTCCAGACGTTCCGACTGACGCTCGACCCGATCCCAGTGCAAGCCCAACCATTCCATGTCCTGCTTGATGGCATCGACATATTCTTCTTTCGACCGCTCTGGATCGGTGTCGTCGATGCGCAGGATGAATGTACCACCTGCCTTTCTGGCGATCAGGTAATTCATCAGGGCGGTGCGCAGGTTGCCCACATGGATGTAACCGGTGGGTGACGGGGCAAAACGGGTGGTGGTCATGGGAGTCTCCTGTTGGCGCGGCTCTTGTCACATGGACATGGTTTTGTCCAGCCGAAGCCGTCAGGTCGGCTCAACCGACCACTTCTGCGCCAAATCCTCCAACCCGGCCTGGATCAGCTCGGACAGGACGTCAAGATCGACATCTGCCAGCTTTTTTACATAGAGGCATGACTTGCCGTGTTTGTGCTTTCCCAACCTCGACAGAATATGACTGAAGTCGGCATAGCCCGGCATGATATAGATGGAATGCGCAGCCTTGCGCGGAGAGAACCCAGTGGCGAGATGCACCCCCTCGCGCCCGGATTTGTATCTATAGTGATATCGGCCATACCCAACGATTGAGGGGCCCCACAAGACCGGCTCAAACCCGGTCGTTTTGCGGAACAGCGCATCCAGTACTTGCGCATCCTCGGCTTTGGCTTGTGGTTGAACGGCCGACAGAAAGCTGTCGACGCTTTGATCCGTTGGCATTGTCTTGTTCGGAGATTGTACCATGAACAAAATTTAACACGTAATGTTCATCCAGACAGCCCATCTAATGCGGGTATAATGTGGTCAGGGTCTTACGCTGACCTAATTCTTTCCATGGTGCTCAGACAGGGAGAAGTAGAAATGACTATAAATTTGACACGCCGAGCGGCGTTGGGAGCCGCAGCAGCCTTACCATTCGCATCCGCAGCGGCACCTGTTTTCGCCGCAGGATCCGACAGCAAAGCAAACTCAACAATCGCAAAGTCCTTCCAAATTGGCGATTTCACCGTCACGACACTTTTGGATGGTAGCCTCCCACGCGACGGCGCTCAGGAGATTTTCGGTGGTGGCGCGTCGGACGAAGACTTTGCCAAAGTGTCAGCGGACAATTTCATCTCGCCTGACGTGGCTCAGTTCTTCTTTACACCGACACTGGTCAACACCGGTGCCAAGATGGTTTTGTTCGACACCGGACTTGGACAGGGTGGCATACAAGCTGCGCTGGCGGATGCAGGTGTCACCCCGGATCAGATCGACATTGTGGTCCTGACCCATATGCATCCCGACCATATCGGCGGCATGACCACTGATGACGCGCCGACCTTCCCAAACGCCCGTTGCATCACCGCAGCATCCGAATATGATTTCTGGGCCGCTCAGGAGGCGGGCAACCGTGTAGGCGATCTGGTTGCAGCAAAGGTGACTCCGCTGGCTGAAAAGATGACGTTCATCGAAGATGGCGGCGATGTGGTTTCTGGTGTCACCGCAATGGCCGCGTTTGGACACACACCAGGTCACATGGTGTATCATCTGGAAAGCAACGGTCAGCGCCTTATCCTGACCGCGGATTTGGCCAACCACTACGTCTGGTCTTTTGCCCATCCGGAGTGGGAGGTCCGTTTTGATATGGACAAAGCGGCAGCCACAGAGTCACGGCGCAATGTTCTGGGCCTGCTCGCAGCCGACAAGGTGCCCATGATCGGCTATCACATGCCATTCCCAGCTGCTGGTTATGTAGAAAGCCGCGGCGACGGGTTCCGCTTCGTGCCCGTCAGTTATCAGATGATGGGCTAGTGCCCGCTGAAACGCCAGGCCAGACCCGGTTCTAAAGTCGTGATCGGTCGGATTTCAGTCAAATGAATCCCTGCGCAAATAAGCGCAGGGACATTTCTTCTCGGCCAAACGACCAGAGCCCAACAGTGTTTATAGTGATTGAACCTCTTTGATCGCCGCAATACGGCGACTGGTACCAGTCTCAGTCAGCGCTTTTTACGCAGCGCCAGACAGCTCAGCCCATTTCTGACGCAGCGCCCCTGACAACCCGGTTACCTTCTCGGCGTCGTGCGCCGCTACATCTTCCTGCGGTATGAGAGAGGGAAATTCAGGACGAACCAACGCTTCAGACTTCTCTTCTTCGGACATTTGAGCACCAATAAGATCAGCGATGTCCGCGTCCAGTTTGTCCTCATCCAGCTCTTGGGCCGGAGATTCCATCGTCCGCCATCTCAAAGGCGAGTGAAGAGACTGATCATATTCCTCGTACATTTTACCACCAAACCATTAACTCAGACAACCAACACCGGATGCGTCACACTCGAACAAAAACCGTTTGTCAGAACCCTGAGAACTCAACAGGAATGCGTCGCATCCGCCCCACATTGGGCAAATTTCAAGCACAAATGTGGCAGAAACGTGTCGGCAAAACAAGCCTTACGAGTCCTCGGACCCTGTTTATCGGCATAATTTCAGGCACTTGCCGATACAGTTGGATGAGTGATAGGTGAACTGTATTCAAATTCGAAACAAACAAAAGTGCCTCAATTGCGATCACGCCAGCGATTCACGATCGGATAGCGTCGGTCCAACCAAAACGCGCGACTGGTCAGTCGCGTTCCGGGCGCTGACTGAAACCGCTTGTACTCGCTGACATAGATCAGATGTTCGACGCGACGGGCATCGGTTTTGTCAAAACCTGCGGCAACGCAATCGGCGATCGAGCCATCTTGATCAACAAGGATTTCGAGAATTCCATCAAGAACCTGATAGTCCGGCAGGCTGTCGCTGTCTTTTTGGTCTTCACGCAACTCCGCGCTTGGCGGCTTGTCGATAACTGACGGACGAATGACCTCACCCTCGGGTCCCCTCATCCAGTTACGGTGATGGGCGTTGCGCCAGCGACAGGTTTCGAACACACGGGTCTTGTACAGGTCCTTGATCGGATTGTAGCCACCATTCATATCGCCATAGATTGTGGCATACCCAACCGCAACCTCGGATTTATTCCCGGTGGTCAGCAACATTTCGCCAAACTTGTTCGAGATCGCCATCAACATCAAACCGCGCAAGCGCGACTGGATGTTTTCCTCGGTAATATCTGCGTCATGGCCGGCAAACAAAGGCGCCAAAGTTTCGGTCACAGCTGCGCGACTGTTCGAGATCGGCACAAAGTCATACTGCACGCCCAGCGCCTTGGCGACGGCCTCGGCATCGTCCAGCGACGCCTGGCTTGTGTACTCGGATGGCAACATCACACAGCGAACGTTTTCAGCCCCGATAGCATCCACTGCAATTGCAGCGACCAAGGCGGAATCGACACCACCCGAAAGGCCCAGCAATGCCTTTTTGAACCCGGTCTTACCCATGTAGTCCCGTAGCGACTGCACCATCGCGCGGTAGTCTTGCTCCAACGCGTCCGGTTGCGGCACAATATCGGACGGCACGATCCGCCAGCCCTCTTCACTGCGTTCAAGATCTACTTCTGTTATGGCTTCGTCAAAGACCGGCATCCGGAAGGCAAGCGCACCACCCGGGTTTATCCCAAATGTCGCCCCATCAAAGACCTGATCGTCCTGCCCACCCACCATATTCAGGTAGATTACCGGCAATCCGGTCTCGACCACACGCGCAACCATATGATTTAGCCGCACATCATACTTGTCCCGAAAATAGGGCGAGCCATTGGGAATCAACAGAAACTCGGCCCCGGTCTCTTCCAAGGTTTCTGCTACATCTGGGTGCCAGCCATCTTCGCAGATTGGGCTGCCAATTCGGGAATTCCCCACAGAATATGGCCCACCAAGTGGACCGGCATCATAGAGCCGCACCTCGTCGAACACAGTTTCATTCGGCAGATGATGCTTCAACACCTTGCTGGCAACCCGCCCGCCCTTGAGGATCAGATAGGCATTGTACAGGCTGTCATCTTCAACCCACGGCCCACCAATCGCCATCGTTGGCCCATCGGCACAGCGCTTGGCCAACGCTTCGATCGCGTCCATCGCCGCCCGGTGAAACACCGGCTTCATAACCAGATCCTGGGTGTTGTACCCGGTGATGAACATCTCGGGCAGCGCGACAAGATCGGCACCCGCCGCGCGCGCCTGTTCCCATGCCAAGAATGCCTTGGCCGCGTTGCCCTCGATATCCCCTACAACAGGGTTGAGCTGCGCTAGAGTGATGCGGAAACGGTCAGCCATCCTGCCCTCTTGTCCTCGTCAGTCCTATTGCCATTTAGCAGATCGCACCGCGAGTGAAAGGCCAATGCGGCAAAAGCCGTTGCTCTGCCCTCGGCGGTACCCTAGTTTTGCGCAAAAGGAAGCACACAGTGATGACTGGGCAGGCAGGAACAAAAATGAAACTGATCCGCAACTCGATTGCCGCTGGGATTTTGACTTTGGCGGCGACCACTGCTTTCGCGCAAGACGGGACAGTCATCGTTAAGGATGACGAGGTCGGCGGCGTCTATGAAGGTACATTCCAGAATGGCCTGCGCCACGGAACCGGAACCTATCGCCTGCCCAGCGGATTTGAATACACGGGCCAGTGGGTCGAGGGCGAAATTCAGGGGCAAGGTGTCACGCGCTATCCGGATGGCTCGGTCTACGAAGGGACGTTCGCTAAAGGACAGCCCGAAGGGCAAGGCAAGATCATCTATGCCGATGGCAGCACTTATGACGGCGAATGGGCCAACGGTGCCATCAATGGCTCTGGCGTTGCCCAATATGCGAACGGGATGCGGTATGAAGGCGGCTTTCAAAATGCGCGCCATCATGGCCAGGGGGTGCTGACCAGTTCCGATGGTCACGCCTATGACGGCGATTGGGTGGACGGTATCAAACAAGGCAAGGGCAAGATCACGTACCCCGAAGGCGGCGTTTACGAAGGCGAGGTCGCGGCAGGGCAACGTGTCGGTCAGGGTACGCTGACGATGCCTGATGGCATGGCGTACACCGGCGCCTGGCAGCAGGACAGGATCAACGGCACCGGACGCCTGACCCAGCCAAATGGTGACGTATACGAAGGCGAATTGGTCAACGGCCGGAGGCAAGGCAAAGGCAAGACAACCTATTCCGACGGGGATGTGTATGAAGGCGATTTCGAAGACGACCTGCGCCACGGCAAAGGAACCTTCACCGGAACGGACGGCTTCATCTACACTGGTGACTGGAACCAGGGCCAGATCGAAGGCCTGGGAGAGGTCAGCTATCCTGACGGGTCTGTCTATGTCGGTGATTTCAGGGCAGATCTGGCCGAAGGAAACGGTCGTATAACCTATCCCGATGGATCAACCTATGACGGCGACTGGATCGCCGGGGTTATTGAAGGCCAAGGCACAGCGACCTATTCCAATGGTGTGATCTACAAAGGCCAGTTCAAAAACGCCCAAAGCCACGGCAAGGGAATTATGACCCGAGCGAATGGGTCGACCTATGACGGGGATTGGATCGAAGGCACGCGTCAGGGCAAAGGTAAGGCGACCTATTCTGACGGCACAGTCTATACCGGGGACTTCTTGAACGGTCAGAGACACGGTCAGGGCGAAATTGCTACTCCTGACGGTTTTAGATATACCGGCGACTGGTCCGAAGGTAAAATAACCGGTGCCGGAACAGCCACCTATTCGAACGGCGACGTGTACGAAGGCAACTTTGTTGACAACAAGCGACAGGGCAGCGGAACGATGCGTTACGCCAATGGGCAAGAAGAAACCGGCGTTTGGGAAAACGGGGTCCTCCCGACCCAATCTTCAGCAGAACCCAACACCCCTGCAACCGAGCCGGAAGCTGCGTCAGAAGACGATCGTGACGCGGCAACCCCTTCTGACGGTTAGATCATCACCAGGGAATGCGTTTCCCGGCCCAATCGAAGAAGCCGCCAGTATCCGCAGGCGTCAGTGTGTCGATCACGCCCAAAAGGTTCCGCGCAGCGTCTTCCGCTTCGACCGCCGGATGTCGTCCAAGATATTTCTGCGTAAAGACCGTTTTCACAGTCCCGGGATGCAACGCCACACAGATAGCTTGCTGATGCGTCCGCACTAGCTCGATAGCAGCCGTGTGGACGATTTGATTCACGGCAGCCTTAGCTGCACGATAGCTGACCCATCCCCCGATTTGATTGTCGCCAATCGATCCGACCCGGGCTGAAAGCACCGCAAGCACCGAGCGCTCATCGCGTGGCAGCAAACGCTGCGCCCGGCTGAGTACCAAGGCAGGCCCAACTGCGTTCAGTGCGAATTGGTCCATCATTGCCTGCGCCGAAACCGCCCGCATGGATTTCTCAGGCACAGCGCCGTTGATCTCCAGCGCTCCCGACGCAACCAGGACCAAATCGAAAGCTCCTGTCAGCTGATCCAACATCTTCACCGCCGTGTCTGGATCTGTCAGGTCAAACCCGTCGCAAGACCGCGACAAGCGGGTCACCGCAGTGCCTTGCGCCTCAAGCTGGTGACAAATGGCCGTGCCAATTCCGCCGGATGCGCCGATGATAAGTGCAGATTTCATACCAGCCGAATTAGCAGTCAACACCGGCCAATCAATGCCATTGCAAAAGAAAGCACTTCCAAAGTGTTCAGTTGTAATTTGGTTCTTTTCATTCTCGGCCGGCTCTGTATACATTCTGCCCCATGATCAACCGCGCAGATATCCCTTTTGCCGACGCCGCGTTTTGCGGTGCCGACCTGCGTGGCCTACTGATCCTAATCCGCCTCTGAGCGTGCCATCCGGCGCGCCCGCTCAGAGGAGGACGCCGGCGCGCCATAGGCATTAGGACAGAATAGAAAGTGACCCCCATGACAAACGTGACCGACCAAGACCGCGTCTTGATCTTTGACACCACTTTGCGCGACGGCGAGCAAAGCCCGGGCGCAACGATGACCCATGACGAAAAGCTTGAGATTGCCGAGCTGCTGGATGAAATGGGCGTCGACATTATCGAAGCTGGGTTTCCCATCGCCTCCGAAGGTGACTTCAAGGCCGTTTCAGAGATTGCCGAACGGTCGAAGAACAGCCGCATCTGCGGCCTTGCCCGCGCCAACTTCGCCGATATCGAACGTTGCTGGGACGCGGTAAAACACGCCGAGCAGAACCGTATTCATACGTTCATCGGAACCTCTCCGCTGCACCGCGCCATTCCGAATCTGACACAGGACGAAATGGCCCAGAAGATCCACGACACGGTCAGCCACGCCCGCAACCTGTGCGAAAACGTGCAGTGGTCGCCAATGGACGCGACACGAACCGAGTGGGATTACCTGTGCCGAGTCATCGAGATCGCGATCAAAGCAGGTGCCACAACGATCAATATTCCTGACACAGTGGGCTATACAGCCCCGATGGAGTCGGCCGATTTGATCAAGCGCCTGATCGAAACGGTTCCTGGCGCTGATGAGGTTGTGTTTGCCACTCATTGCCACAATGACCTTGGCATGGCGACTGCCAACTCGCTGGCAGCCGTGGCCGGTGGCGCGCGCCAGATCGAATGCACGATCAACGGTCTGGGCGAACGTGCCGGCAACACTGCGTTGGAGGAGGTGGTAATGGCACTGCGCACCCGCAACGACATCATGCCATGGAACACCGGCATCGATACCACCAAGATCATGCACATCTCGCGCCGCGTGGCGACCGTGTCGGGCTTCAACGTGCAGTTCAACAAAGCGATCGTGGGCAAGAACGCCTTTGCCCATGAAAGCGGCATTCATCAGGACGGGATGCTTAAGAACCGCGAGAATTTTGAGATCATGCGCCCTGAAGATATCGGCCTGTCAGGCACATCTCTGCCTTTGGGCAAGCACTCGGGTCGGGCCGCATTACGCGACAAGCTGAATACGCTGGGCTTTGATCTTGGGGATAACCAGCTCAAGGATATCTTTGTCCGGTTTAAGGATCTGGCCGACCGCAAGAAAGAAGTGTTCGACGACGATCTGATCGCGTTGATGACCCTTGACGAGGCTGATGACTACCTTCAGCTGGTGTCGATGAAAGTCACTTGTGGCACCGGTGGACAGGCTGAATCCACCGTCGAGTTAGAGATGGTCGGCAAGGATGTCATCGCGACCGAGCATGGCGACGGCCCGGTGGATGCGACCTTCAAAGCAATTCAGGCAATCTATCCGAACGAGGCTCATCTGCAGCTCTATCAAGTGCATGCGGTTACCGAAGGAACGGATGCGCAGGCGACTGTTTCGGTGCGTTTGGAAGAAGATGGCATGATCGCCACCGGCCAATCTGCTGACACGGATACCGTTGTGGCCTCGGCCAAAGCGTATATACATGCGTTGAACCGCCTCATCATGCGGCGTGAGAAGTCGGGCCCAGGCACTGACGCGCGCGAAATCAGCTACAAAGACCTGACCTGACAAAACGGCGGGCAACGCTCCCGCACCCGCAGTAGTTCGGCTGCGCCGAACCGCTTATCGGCTTTAGGCCCGGCACCGCGCAATAGCGCGGTGCCGGGCCCAACTCGGTTAACGGCATGTGTGATGCGGGCGATCGAGGCGGGAGGTCCTTGGAAACCAGCGTTTGGTTCAGAGGTTCTCAAACAGTCGTGACAAACGGGTCGCTTCTTCGTCCAACCCGAACGGAGCATTGACCACAAACATCCCGGACCCGATCATACCGTGCCCCTGCCGCGCTGCTGAGAACATTACTTCGTGCTGCAAAATTCTGGGCAAGTGCATTTTTTTCAGTTCAGCACTCATTTGCAAATGCCGGTTGTCGGTCAAAATCGGATACCACAGAGCAATTACGCCAACATTCCATTTACGGTGAAGCTTATTGATGATGCCTGGCAATTGGGCATACTCCGACTTCATCTCATAGCTGGGGTCAATTAAAACCATCCCTCGACGGGGCGTAGGTGGCAGCAGGGACTGGGCGAGTTCATACCCATCTTGTTTGTAAACCTTTGCATTTCCTGATGTCAGAGCCCGCGCCAGGGCCGCATGCTCCTGCGGATGCAACTCTGCAACGTGCAAACTGTCTTGCGGCCTAAGCAGATTGGCCGCGATCACAGGAGAGCCTGGATAATAGGCCTCGCCAAATCGGGCCTGAATGGCAGAGATGGCGCGGGCAAGCGGATGGTTTGCTTCGAACCAGTCTTCGCGCTGAACCCTTTCGATACCCGCCGCAGCCTCGCCGGTCTTCAGCGCCTCGTCAGAATCCAGACGATACAGGCCGCGCCCGGCATGTGTTTCAACATAGCTCAGCGGTTTGTCTTTTTGTGTCAGGTAGGACAGTGCCCATGCCAGTAATGTGTGCTTTTGGACATCGGCCAGATTTCCTGCGTGGTAAATGTGTTGATATGAGAGCATGTTGCCTTCTAAAGTCCCTACCAATGAGGCGAAAAGGTGCTGATTACCGCAGAATCAGCCCTTTTACCGGGCGAGTTGGCACCCTATAAGTCATCCGTCCCGGAACCGTCGAGTCGCGGGCAGTAGAAAACATCTGACAGACAGGATCAGGGGAAACATGGGGATCTTTGACAATCTGGGCGGCCTGTTCACAGCGGACATGGCAATCGACCTCGGCACGGCCAACACTCTGGTATATGTCAAAGGGCGCGGTGTGATCCTTTCTGAACCTTCAGTAGTTGCATATCATGTCAAGGATGGTGTGAAGAAAGTTCTGGCCGTAGGCGAAGACGCCAAGTTGATGCTGGGCCGCACACCTGGCTCGATCGAGGCCATCCGCCCGATGCGTGAAGGGGTCATTGCCGACTTTGACACCGCCGAGGAAATGATCAAGCACTTCATCCGCAAAGTGCACAAGCGGTCTACATTCTCGAAACCCAAGATCATTGTTTGCGTCCCCCATGGCGCAACGCCTGTTGAAAAACGCGCGATCCGTCAGTCGGTTCTGTCCGCTGGTGCCCGCCGCGCGGGATTGATCGCTGAGCCTATCGCTGCTGCGATTGGCGCCGGTATGCCCATCACCGATCCGACCGGGAACATGGTCGTCGATATCGGTGGCGGTACTACCGAAGTTGCGGTCTTGTCGCTGGGCGATATCGTGTACGCCCGCTCGGTTCGCGTTGGGGGCGACCGGATGGACGAGGCCATCATTTCGTATCTGCGTCGCCAACAGAACCTGCTGGTCGGTGAATCCACCGCAGAACGGATCAAAACCACCATCGGAACCGCCCGCATGCCCGACGATGGGCGCGGTCAGTCCATGCACATTCGTGGCCGTGACTTATTGAACGGCGTGCCGAAGGAAATCGAGATCAGCCAGGCTCAGGTCGCAGAAGCGTTATCCGAACCTGTCCAGCAGATTTGCGAAGCCGTGATGACCGCCTTGGAGACTACGCCGCCCGATCTTGCCGCAGACATCGTGGACCGTGGCGTCATGCTAACAGGCGGCGGTGCCTTGCTGGGTGATTTGGATCTGGCTCTGCGCGAGCAGACCGGTCTGGCGGTTTCGATTGCCGATGAAAGCCTGAATTGTGTGGCTTTGGGCACCGGTAAGGCATTAGAATACGAAAAACAACTGCGCCACGCGATTGACTACGAAAGCTAAGGCGCGCACCCTCTGAGACGAGGGTAGAATATCGGGCGCGAGCAACACGGGAAGGAGTCCTGTGGCAAAAGACCGATCACAGCGCGATGACTACACGACCCCCTTGCGCCGCTTGTTCCTGGGGATCGTTGTGCTGTGCCTGCTGGGAATCTTTGTCGTTTGGCGTATCGACAGCCCGCGTGTCGAACGCTTCCGCGCGCAAGTGGTGGATACCGTTGTCCCTTCGATGGAATGGGCAATGGTGCCGGTCACAGCCACCGTCAATCTGGTACGCGATTTCCAAAGCTATCAGCGTTTAAGCGAGCAAAACCAGGAATTGCGCAGCGAGCTGCGCCTGATGCGCGCATGGAAAGAGGCCGCGCTGCAGTTGGAGCAAGAGAATGCCAGACTGCTGGATCTGAACAACGTGCGCCTGGATCCGCGCCTGACCTATATCACCGGTGTTGTGATGGCAGACAGCGGATCGCCCTTCCGGCAATCTGTAGTGCTCAATGTAGGTGAGCGGGACGGGATCGTAGATGGATGGGCCACGATGGACGGCATCGGGCTGGTAGGTCGCATTTCAGGCGTCGGTTCGGATACCTCTCGGGTCATTTTAGTGACCGATGCGTCCAGCGCCATTCCCGCCACTATTCAACCTTCGGGACAAACGGCACTGATAGCAGGGGACAACACGCCTGCTCCGGCCGTTGAGTTTCTGGAGAACCGCGAACTTGTCCGCCCCGGCGACCGTGTGATCACGTCAGGCGATGGCGGTGTTTTTCCGGCAGGTTTGCTAATTGGTCAGATTTCTGTCGACCCCGGCGGACGGCTGCGCGTGCGCCTTTCGGCTGATTTTGAACGGTTAGAGTTTTTACGCGTGCTACGATACAATGCGGCGCCGTTAATCCGTGACCCCGGGGGCATAGTCGGGCCGGAACGCCCCGAAGCAGCCCTCGCCCCAGAGGAGGCAGGCGATGGATAAAGCCGTCTCACATCTTTGGAGCATGCGCGCACTTTACGTGCTACTTGCGGTTTTCATCCTGTTTTTGCACCTACTACCTCTAGATACGCAACCGGATCGTTGGCCGTTCCCCGATATTCTGATTGCGATCACCTTTGCCTGGGTAGTGCGGCGCCCCGATTATGTTCCGACCCTTCTGGTAGCGGCAGTCATGCTTTTGGCGGATTTGTTGTTACAGCGCCCACCAGGTTTATTGGCCGCGCTGGTTGTGCTTGGCCTGTCTTATATGCGTTCAGCAGCACCCGGCATGCGGGACGCGGGCTTCGTCGGGGAATGGATATCGGTTGGTGTGGTAATCACCGCGGTATTCCTTGCGAACCGGATTACTCTGTCTCTCTTCTCGGTTGAACAATCTGCTGTGGGGCCTGTCGCCATCCAATTGGTGCTTACGGTTATTGCATACCCAGCGATTGTATTACTAAGCCAAAGCATGTTTGGTGTGCGGCGCGTTTCCGCAGCCGATGCCAGTACGGTAGGATCCCGGGCATGAAGAACCGTCAAACCAAACCCAAAGGCCTCGCCCACAAGCGTCTGCCGCGTCGCGCGCTGATATTGGGCGGGTTGCAAGCTGCTTTCATTGGTGGGCTGGCCGCGCGCATGCGGTTCATGCAGGTGGATCAGGCCGACCAGTATCGTCTTCTGGCAGAAGAAAACCGTATCAACATTCGTCTGATCCCTCCAACGCGCGGACGGATTTATGACCGGAACGGGCAGGTCATAGGTCAAAACACGCCATCCTATCGCATCGTTATCGTGCGCGAAGATGCCGGCGACTTGGATAAAGTGATTGCAAAGCTATCTGAGCTGATACCTTTGAATGACGATGAGATCGACCGTGCGCGGACCGAGATGCGCCGATCAGCACCCTTCCTGCCGGTCACTCTGGCTGATCAGGTGACCTGGGAAGATATATCAAAGGTCGCCGTCAATACACCAGCCTTGCCGGGTGTCACACCCGAGGTCGGCCTGACGCGACAATACCCCAGTTACGAAGATTTCGCCCACATCGTAGGGTATGTCGGCCCAGTCAGCGATTATGATCTGAGCCAGATCAACGACCCCGAGCCGGTGCTTCATATTCCCCGTTTCCAAATTGGCAAGGTCGGACTGGAAGCCAAACAGGAAACCGCATTGCGTGGTAAAGCCGGTGCAAAACGGGTGGAGGTCAACGCCACGGGCCGCGTGATGCGCGAACTGGACCGACAAGAAGGTCAACCGGGTGCTGACCTCCAATTGTCGATTGATGCCGACCTTCAGGAATACGCACAGGCCAGACTGGCTGGCGAAAGCGCAGCGGCTGTTGTTCTGGATTGCGAAACAGGTGATATCCGGGCCATCAGTTCGGCCCCCAGCTTTGATCCGAACCTTTTTGTTCGGGGGATATCGGTCGCAGATTATCAGACGCTGACGCAAGACAAGTACCGCCCGCTGGCCAATAAAACCGTGCAGGGCACGTACCCGCCAGGATCGACCTTCAAGATGGTCACCGCGTTGGCCGCACTTGAAGCCGGTGTGGTTGGTCCCAGCAACACGGTCTATTGCCCCGGTTATCTGAAAGTCGGTAGCCGACGGTTCCACTGTTGGAAACGCGGCGGACACGGCACGGTCGATCTGGAGCTTTCGCTGAAACGCAGTTGCGATGTCTACTACTATGACGTTGCTCTGCGCGTTGGGATCGACAAGATATCCGAAATGGCACGCAAGCTTGGTCTGGGTGTGAAACACGACATCCCCATGTCCGCAGTCGCAGCGGGCTTAGCACCAAATCAGGAATGGAAACGGCGGGTACACGGTGAAGATTGGCTGGTCGGCGACACCGCAAATGCCTCAATCGGTCAGGGGTTCATGCTGGCTTCACCGTTGCAACTGGCGGTCATGACGGCTCGCATCGCAACCGGACGGGCAGTATCGCCCCGTTTGGTGCGTTCGGTCGATGGGATTGAACAACCATCCGGCGCGGGTGAGCCACTGGAAATCAACCGGTTCAACCTGGATCAGGTGCGCAAGGCCATGTTCTCGGTTTCTAATAGCCGCCGGGGCACGGCCTATCGCAGCCGCATCATCGCCGATGAATTCCGAATGGCGGGCAAAACCGGCACCAGCCAGGTGCGCAACATCACGAAAGCCGAACGCGCCGCAGGCGTGATCCGTAACGAAGATTTGCCATGGGAACGTCGCGACCACGCACTGTTCGTCAGTTTCGCGCCCTATGACAACCCTAAATACGCAGTTGCTGTGGTTGTTGAACATGGCGGCGGTGGCTCCAAAGCGGCCGCCCCTGTCGCGCGGGATATCATGTTGCAGGCGCTTTACGAAGGAACACCTCCGCTCGACGCCTATCCAGCAGGTGACCGAGAACGCATCAAGGAACAACAAAAACGGTTGGAGGGTGATCGTCGCCCCAAAGCGCGACCTGACGACAAGGACCGCGCATGAGCTATCTTGAATATGCGGTCAAGTCCACACCATCCGGGTTTCGCAAATTCCTGTACATGAACTGGCCGCTGACGCTGCTATTGATCAGTGCGGCCTGCGCCGGGTTCCTGATGCTGTATTCAGTAGCTGGCGGATCATGGTTGCCATGGGCCGAACCGCAAATGGAACGGTTTGGTCTTGGACTGGCGGTGATGTTCATCATCGCATTGGTACCGATCTGGTTCTGGCGGAACATGTCTGTATTGGCCTATCTCGGCGCGATCGCGTTGCTGGTTTTTGTCGAGCTGTTCGGGACCGTCGGGATGGGCGCTCAGCGCTGGATTGACCTTGGATTCATGCGCCTACAACCTTCCGAGGTGATGAAAATCACGCTGGTCATGCTGCTGGCGGCCTATTACGACTGGCTGCCGTCTTACAAAACATCGCGACCGCTGTGGGTCATCATTCCAGTTATCCTCATCCTGATCCCAACCTTCATGGTATTACGCCAACCTGACCTTGGCACTTCAATCCTGTTGTTGGCCGCAGGCGGAGGACTGATGTTCCTGGCCGGCGTCCATTGGGCCTATTTCGCCGCTGTCATTGCCGCCGTCGTCGGCTTGATTGCAACCGTGTTCAACAGTCGGGGCACCGAGTGGCAATTGCTCAAAGACTACCAGTTTCGGCGCATTGACACGTTTCTGGACCCATCCACAGATCCATTGGGCGCGGGCTATCACATTACGCAATCTAAAATCGCTTTGGGATCAGGTGGCTGGAACGGGCGTGGGTTCATGCAAGGCACGCAATCGCGCCTCAACTTCTTGCCCGAAAAGCACACAGACTTCATCTTCACAACGCTAGCCGAAGAGTTTGGATTTGTCGGCGGGATTACTCTGTTGGTGCTCTACACGCTGATCCTGGTTTTCTGTCTGGTGACGGCTTTGTCGACCCGGGACCGGTTCTCGTCTCTGGTGACATTGGGCATTTCGCTAAACTTCTTCCTGTTCTTCGCCGTCAACATGTCGATGGTTATGGGGCTAGCCCCGGTCGTCGGCGTCCCACTGCCCATGGTCAGCTATGGCGGGTCGGCGATGCTGGTTCTGATGGCGGCCTTCGGCATTGTGCAAAGCGCCCATATTCACCGCCCTCGTTGATCTGAAAGGCCCTCAATGCCCGTGAACGTTCTGTTTTCCGCGCGCCCAGCCCTTTGGCCCGTGTACGAACCGCTGTTGACCAAAGGTCTGAATGATGCCGGACTGGACTTTGAACTGTCGACCGAGTTTGAGCCGGATCAGGTGGATTATGTTGTCTATGCCCCGAACGGCGGTCTACAGGATTTCACACCGCTGACGCGCCTCAAGGCGGTACTCAGCCTTTGGGCGGGAGTCGAGGCCATTGCTGGCAATGAAACGCTGACCGTTCCATTGGCGCGCATGGTGGATCACGGGTTAACCCAGGGCATGACCGAGTGGGTCGTTGGCCATGTTCTGCGCTACCACCTTGGGATGGACAATCACATCACCGTTCAGGATGGTACCTGGACCCCGGACGCGCCACCTTTGGCCACCGAGCGCTGCGTTTGCGTGCTGGGTTTGGGTGCATTGGGCCAGGCTGCCGTCCAATCCCTGGCCGCCTTGAACTTTCAGGTCATCGGGTGGAGCCGAACCCCCAAGGACATTCCCGGCGTGACATGCCTGCATGGAGCAGACGGGCTGAAATCCGCACTGTCTCAAGCCGTAATTGTCGTGCTGTTGCTGCCTGACACACCAGCGACGGAAAACACGATGAATGCTGAAACCTTGGCTTTACTTCCCGAGGGCGCGCAGATCATCAACCCGGGGCGCGGCCCGCTTATCGATGATGACGCCCTGCTCATGGCTTTGAACTCGGGTCAGATTGGCCATGTGACGCTGGATGTGTTCCGGGTAGAACCGTTACCGCCCGAGCACCCGTATTGGGCACATCCCAACGTGACCGTCACGCCGCATATCGCGTCGGAAACGCGTCCTTTCACCGCCGCACAGGTGATTTGCGAGAACATTCGCAGGGGTGAATCAGGCGAGCCGTTTCTGCATCTGGTGGACCGCCAGCTGGGATACTGACGGCCTGGTTTGCTTACGCCGCGATCAGCCCGCGCCCTTTGAGCAGTGCCTCTACGCCGGGCAACCGGCCACGGAATGCGAGATACAAGTCTTCTGCCTCACGCGATCCGCCCGTCGAGAGAATGCTCTCCTCAAGCGCCTTGGCACGTTCCGGATCAAAGGCGCCTCCGGCCTCTTCAAACGCCGCGAAAGCATCCGCATCCATAACTTCGGACCACATATAGCTATAGTACCCTGAACTATAGCCATCACCTGCAAAGACATGGGCGAAATGCGGCGTCGCATGGCGCATACCGATCGCCTGCGGCATCCCGATTTCAGCAAGAACCTCAGTTTGCTTCGCCATTGGGTCCGCTGGCGCGTCGCCCTCGTGAAACGCCAGATCAACCAAGGCCGAAGCAACGTATTCCACAGTCTGGAATCCTTGATCGAAATTCGCGGCTTTCAGAACCTTATCCAGCATCTCTTGCGGCATCGGCTCGCCGGTTTCCGCATGGGTTGCGAATTCGGCCAGAACTTCAGGCACTTCAAGCCAGTGCTCGTAAAGCTGGCTGGGCAGTTCAACAAAATCGCGCGCAACACTTGTGCCCGAGATGCTTTCATAGGTCACGTTGGACAACATCTGGTGTAAGGCGTGGCCGAATTCGTGAAACAGCGTGCGCGCATCATCATAAGACAGCAGCGCAGGGTCGCCCTTGGCGAAGTTGCAGACGTTGATGACGACGGAGGCTTGTTCCTTTGGAAACTTCGCTTGTGCCCGCATCGCACTGCACCAAGCACCAGACCGCTTTGAGCCACGCGCAAAGTAATCCCCAATGAACACCGCAACATGACGCCCGTTCCGAGTCACCTCCCATGCGCGACAATCCGAGTGATAGAGTGGCACATCCAGCGGTGCAAACTCCAAACCAAACAAACGGTTAGCGCAGGCAAAAGAGGCCTCGATCATCCTATCGAGTTGCAGGTAGGGTTTCAAAACCGCTTCATCCAAATCGTGCTCGGCCTTCCGGCGTTTCTCTGCATAGTATCGCCAGTCCCATGCTTCGAGCGGGCCATTGATGCCATCATCCTGCATCATCTGTGTCAAAAGAGCTGCATCCGCATCTGCACGGGATTTGGCAGGCCCCCACACCTGCATCAACAGATCGCGAACCCGATCAGGCGAGCGGGCCATTTCAGTTTCAAGCTTGTATTCGGCAAAACTCTCGTAACCCAACAGCTTCGCCCGTTCCTGACGCAATGCCAGGATTTCCGCGGCAATGGCGCGGTTGTCCGTCTCTCCACCATTTGCACCGCGCGCAGCCCAGGCGCGATAGGCCTTTTCCCGCAGGTCGCGACGTGGTGAAAATTGCAGGAAAGGTACAATCAACGACCGCGAAAGTGTGACGACTGCCCCGTCCGCCCCTTTTTCCTGACCCGCAGACCGTGCCGCGTCGGTGACGAAATCCGGTAAACCCTGCAGATCATCTTCGGACAAATCCATGTACCAATCACGCTCATCCGCCAACAGGTTTTGCGTGAAGGACGTACCCAGCGACGCAAGGCGCGACTTGATATCCTGCATCCTGGCATCGTCATCGCCTTGCAATGCGGCACCCGCGCGGACAAATCCCCGGTGGGTCAACATCAGGACACGGGCCTGCTCATCGCTCAACTCTAGTTCATCCCGCTGGTCCCACAAATCCGCAACCCGCTGAAACAGCGCTTTGTTCGAAGAAATGCCTGAAAAATGCGCCGACAGTTTCGGTGAAAACGCGCGCTGCAATTCTTCGCGCTTCGCGTTGCTGTCTGCACCGGCGATGGTGAAAAAGACCGACAGAACCTTGTCCAATTGCTCGCCGGCGGCCTCAAGCGCTTCGACGGTATTGGCGAAGGTGGGCGGCTGCGGGTTCTCAGCAATCGTATCGATCTGCGCGTTATGCGCCTGCATCGCCTGATCCAGTGCAGGGGCGAAATCATCATCCGAAATGTCGGCAAATGGGGCAATTTCGAAGGGCGTGGTCCAGTCGGACAGGATCGGGTTGGTCATTCGGATCTCCTTTGACCCTATAGCTATGCAGGCTTGATCCGATGATCCAGTGTGATCCGCAGTTATTCCGCCCCGGTGCCACAAATTGGGCAATCGGCGCGGCGCGACAACGTAATCTTTCGGCTTTCACCGTATAGCGCATCATAAATAAGCATCTCACCCCGCAAGGCCATACCTGCGCCCGTGATCACCTTGATCGCCTCAACCGCCATCATCGACCCCACCACACCGGGCAGCGGTCCAATCACGCCCGCCTCGGCGCAGGAGGGTGCTAGACCTTCGGCGGGGGCTTCTGGAAAGATGCACTGATAACAAGGGGCACCGTTAGCCGGATCAAAGACACTCAGTTGCCCTTCCCATTGCGACAACGCCCCTGAGATCAACGGCTTTCTCGCTGCCACCGCAGTTCTGTTCGCCAGATAGCGCGTTTCGAAATTGTCGGTGCCGTCGAGGATCAGATCAAAGTCAGCAAATAGATCCGCCGCGATCTCTTCGCCAAGACGACGATGATACGGCAAGACCACGACATTTGGGTTTTGTGCTTCCATCGCCTGCTGCGCGGAAAACACCTTGGGCATTCCGATATTGCCATCGCGATGGATCACCTGCCGCTGCAGATTGGCATTTTCGACCACGTCATCATCAATCACCCCAATCGTACCGACACCACCGGCAGCAAGGTACTGAAGCGCCGGTGCCCCCAGCCCGCCCGCGCCGATCACAAGCACTCGCGCTTTTTTGAGTCTTTTCTGACCCGGCCCGCCCAATTCGCGAAGCACGATGTGACGGGCATAGCGGTTCAATTCGGTTTCGGTAAAGCGGTCAGACGGTGGGTCTGGTTTCTGGGTCGAAGTCTGATCGGCACGCTTCCGCAGCGCCTTCAATCCACGACTGTACAACACAACCAAAACTACAAACCCTGCCAGTATCAGCCACAAGGCGGCAGACCCACCTGTTGCTTCACGCAAGGGATGCCCGTCCGGCAGGATCAATTGGGCCAAAATGACCCCGCCCAACAGAACGGCAACCGACAACATGCGAGCAGCGCGAGACACACCAGCGATATACCCGATGCCCCACAATCCGGCGGCAAGGATCAGAACCAGAAGCATCAGCCGCGACCGGTGGAGCCGAAACCACCCGCTCCGCGCTCGGTCTCACCCAAGGTGTCAGCCAACTCGAAAGCCGCCTGCACGACCGGGGCCACCACAAGCTGAGCGATGCGTTCGCCATGGGTCACTTCAAATCGCTCCTCGCCCGCATTCATCAGTATAACCCCCAATGGCCCGCGATAATCGCTGTCGATGGTGCCCGGAGTATTCGGCAGTGTGATGCCATGTTTCAGCGCCAGGCCCGAGCGTGGCCGGATCTGAACTTCGTACCCCAAGGGGATCTCGATCCGCAGACCGGTGGGCACCAAAGCGCGCTGACCGGGCTCCAACACAAGTGATACGCCATTTGGCAAGTTGGCACGCACATCTGCACCGGCCGCACCGGGCGTTTCATACGCGGGCAAAGCCACCCTTGCGTCAGCGCCCACTTCGCGGATCACACGAATTGTGACCATATCTCTACCTCTTCTTTCAGGGCTTAAAGCTTCACCCGGCCAGAGCCTCGGCAATTTTCTGCGCCAGGCGGTCAGCCACGGCGTCTTTGTCCATGCGCGGCCATTCTTCAGCGCCAGAGTTGGAAATCAGGACAACAGCATTCTCGGACCCGCCCATGATACCAGTGGCAGGGCTGACATCGTTGGCTACGATCCAATCGCACCCTTTTCGATCCCGTTTGGCAGTTGCATTTTCAAGAACGTCGTTTGTCTCGGCGGCAAATCCGACCACCAGCGCCGGACGCCCTTGTTCCATATGCGAGACGCGTTTCAGGATGTCGGGGTTTTCGGAAAACGCCAGCGATGGCAGCCCATCCCGACTTTTCTTCAGTTTGCGATCCGACGCACCGGCCACACGCCAATCCGCGACGGCTGCTGCAAAAACACCCGCATCGACCGGCAATGCTGCATCGACGGCATTCGACATTTGTTGCGCAGTTTCGACATGTACAACCTGAACGCCTTGGGGCGGCGGCACATCGGCCGGGCCAGTGACGAACACCACCTCGGCGCCCAATGCAGACAGCGCACGGGCCAATGCTGTACCCTGTGCCCCTGATGACCGATTGGCAATATAGCGCACCGGATCGATCGGTTCGTGTGTCGGACCGGACGTGACGAGAATTCGTTTTCCCTTTAGCGGACCATCCGCAAGCTGCGCTTCGATCGCGGCAACAATCTCCAATGGTTCCGACATTCGACCCGGGCCATACTCGCCACAGGCCATATCACCCTCATTGGGGCCGACAAACCGCACGCCATCTCCCTGCAACTGTTCCAGATTGCGCTGAGTCGCCGGATGGTCCCACATGCGCACATTCATCGCTGGAGCACATAAAACAGGCGTGTCCGTTGCCATCAGCAAGGTTGAGGACAGATCATTCGCCAGCCCACCGGCCATTTTGCCCATCATGTCTGCAGTAGCCGGGGCAACGACGATCAGATCAGCGGAGCGAGACAATTGGATATGCCCCATCTCGGCCTCGTCCGTCAGATCAAAAAGAGCGCGATAAACCTTTTCGCCCGCTAGCGCCGACGCTGAGAGCGGTGTCACAAATTCTTCGGCAGCGCGAGTCAGAACCGGGGTAACTGTCGCCCCGCGCTCCTTGATCCGCCGGATCAGATCCAGCGATTTGTAGGCCGCGATCCCACCACCAATGATCAGCAGAATACGTTTGGATGCCAGCATGCTTAGCCCTTCCCGTCCCGGTCGGCCCCGACATTAGGCAACGCCACCGCGTAGTTCCAGCGGTTAATTCTGCGCCTCGAAGGCTTTGCAGGGGTCTTCGCGATCTACGCCAGGGCTGTCGATCACTGCGTCAAATGCGCCATCCACTATGCCATCCTCGGATTGACCTAGGGCAAAAACTTTCAAACCCGGCTGCAGACGCGACAGGAATGTCGGAATTCCTCGATCCTTGCGGGCGTGACCATTGCCTGTGATCACGGCAACCGGACCGTCAGTTTCATCCATCGCCCGTAAGATTGCACGCGCCAAAACGGCGTCTCGCAACCGCTGAATGGCGACCATCTGCGGCAGTGATTCGACCGGTATGGCGTTGCAATGGGCAGCTAGTTGATCGGCTTCGCGTGCTGCCTGATCCTCCGGTGATAAGGAAACGGTCAGCCCATAGCGTGCTGCGTCAGCGCCCAGCGCGGTGGCTGCACCACGCTGCATCGCTGCCCGGGCCGCGCTGCGCGGCACCATGGCGCCATAGACTGGGGCGTTCGACGCCTGAAATACGGGATAATACATGCTTAGCGGTGGCCAACCCGTTTCAGCCCACTGCAGAATACGGCCCAGTTCTTCCGGATTGGACGCAGCCGTTTGTGCAAGGCGCTGAGCGCCTTCTTCCGTCACCATTTCCCAGACAACAGCCGAGGGCGCAATGGCGTCGATCGCCTCGGTTTGCACCAGATGATGCTGGGGGTTGTCATGAACCTCGCCCAAGATGACAACGTCAGCGGATTGCATCGACGCAAGTGTATCTTCGGGGATCAAGTCTTGGGTCAGGCCCGGGCGCGCCATCGCTACCGTAACCGCAACTGAACACACCAGAATCGCAAGTTGTTTCATGCGATGAAGTGTTGCACCTCACGCGATTGCGCTTCAAGGTTCTTGCGCATTTTTCCAAAGGCCGCGGCCTCTAACTGGCGCACGCGTTCCTTGGACAACCCTAGCTCATTTCCCAGGCTCTCAAGGGTTCGTGCGGGTTCGCGCAGCTTGCGTTCGCGCACGATAAATCTTTCGCGGTCGTTGAGCGATTTCATCGCCGTCAGAAGCCATTCGCGCAGTTGTTCCGTGTCGTGATTAAACTCGACCTCTTCGGCGGCCTGCGTGCGTTCGTCTTCAAGCGCATCTATCCACTCGCGCCCGTCCTCATCCGACGATTGCACTGCATTTAGTGAGAAGTCTGAGCCAGACAGACGCCCTTCCATCATTTCGACATCGCGCAAGGGCACCCCAATCTCGGTCGCGATCATCTGATGCAACTGATGGCGATCCAGTTCCTGACCTTCGGTTGCTGCCTCGCGCTCCAGACGAGCCTGCACGCGGCGCATATTGAAAAACAAAGATTTTTGCGACGATGTCGATCCGGTCCGCACCATCGACCAGTTGCGCATGACGTAATCTTGAATACTGGCTTTGATCCACCAGACCGCATATGTCGAAAACCGCACACCGCGATCCGGGTCAAACTTGTCGGCCGCTTTCATCAACCCGAGACCGGCCTCCTGGATCAGGTCGTTCATTGGCGCGCCATATCGCTTGAATTTGGCCGCCATAGAAATAGCCAACCGCATGTAAGCCGTTATCAGACGATGCAAGGCCTGCTCATCCCGGTCGTCGCGCCAGGCATAAGCCAGCCGTAGCTCGGTCTCTGCATCCAGCAGCTCGGCCTTCATCGCTTGCCGCGACATCGAAAAATCGGACGCGTAGTCAAGTGCCATGAAACTCTCCCCTTTTCGCAGGCGCGGGCCGGGCTTGCCTTGCCGACCTATGGTCGATACGCAGAGCAAAACCAGGTGGATCACCCGAAAGGTAAGAATTATGAATCCCGATTTAACCTTTGTGCTTGGAGGGGCCGCATCCGGTAAGTCGGCTTTTGCCGAGCAACTGGTTGTTTCATCTGGAAAAAACCGCGTTTATCTTGCCACTTCACAAGTGTTTGATGACGAGATGCAAACGAAGATCGAGCGCCATGTGTCGCAGCGCGGCGCTGGCTGGCACACGGTCGAAGCGCCCTTTGATCTCGCACCGGTTCTGGCTGATCTAGACCCTGACCAGATTTGCCTGATCGACTGCGCCACCATGTGGCTTAGCAATCACCTGTTGGCCAAGCGCGATCTAAATCAGGAACAATCCGCACTGCTTGCGGCGTTGCGAACGTGCCGGGCGCAAGCCGTTATCGTCTCAAATGAAGTGGGCTATGGGATTGTTCCGGAAAACGCGCTCGCCCGGCAGTTCCGCGAGGCGCAAGGCCGGTTGAACATTGCACTGGCAGCGCAGGCCAATCTGGTCGTTCAGGTGACCGCTGGCTTGCCCCTGGTTTTGAAGGGCACCTTGCCATGACGCGCTTGCATCTGGTCCGACACGGTCCAACCCATGCCAAGACCATGGTGGGTTGGTCCGACCTTCCGGCTGATCTGAGCGATCATGCCGCCCTTGCAAGGCTGCAAAGCCACCTGCCGGAGGATGCTATCATTGTATCTTCGGACCTGTCGCGGGCGATTGATACAGCGACCGCGATACAAGGGGCACGCCACCGCCTACCGAACGACCCGGATCTACGTGAAATCAACTTTGGCAGTTGGGAGTTGCGCGGGTTCGCCGAAATCGAGGAAGAAGACCCCGACCGCGCTTTTGCCTATTGGGACAATCCCGGTGACGTGCGCCCACCGCAGGGCGAAAGCTGGAACGAAGTCCGCGCACGGGTTGATGCTGCGGTAGACGCATTGATGGCCCGCTACGCTGGCGCCGATCTGGTAGTCGTTGCCCATTTCGGAGTGATCCTGACTCAGGTTCAGCGCGCCATGAGTCTTGAGGCGCAGCAAGCATTCTCTCATCGGATCGACAACCTTTCGGTCACCGATATTGCGTATGACGGTATCATTTGGACCATGGGCACAATCAATCATCTGCCGTGATGATGCAGCGCACAAATCACTGATTTACTGATATGTGAGCATACGCCATCGTCGGCTCATGACTTACGACTTATTCATTGGCGACCGATTGTTTTCCAGTTGGTCCTTGCGCGGCTGGTTGATGCTGGAAAAGTTCAGCCTGCCCCATCGCACGCATATGGTTGGCTTGTATTCTGGGACCATGGCAAAAGAAATGGAGCCGCTTGCACCGGCCCGGTTGGTTCCGGCGTTGCGTTTACCAGAAGGCGAGGTCGTGGGCGAAAGCCTTGCCATGGCCGAGACCTTGGCCGAACGCCACCCCGAAGCGGGGTTGTGGCCGAAAGACCCCATTGCCCGTGCAACTGCGCGATGGCTATGTGCCGAGATGGTCGCCGGGTTCAACGCCCTACGCGGCGAGTGCCCCATGCAACTGCTTCACGCGTGGCAAGGCTTCACTCCCTCTGCAGAGAATTTGGCTGATGTGTCCCGCATCGAGGCACTATGGGCCCATGCACGACAGGTATCTGGCGCGACCTCGGGTCCACTTTTCGGAACTTATTCATTGGCGGATGTGTTTTATACGCCGGTGGCCGCGCGCATTATCGGTTATAGCCTGCCTGTTTCCGCCCCCAACCATGCGTATTGTTTGGAGCTGCTGTCCGACATCCCGGTCAGGCAATGGCGTGCGATGGGCATCACAATCCAATACGATCCGTTTCCCTATCCACAAAACCTGACCTCTGACGTCTGGCCTGTTGGAGGCACTTCCACTGCTAACCCAATCGATAATGGCCCATCAATAAATACGGCATGCCCATATTCAGGCGATCCGGTGACTGACTTTCTGGAAATGGACGGTCAGTGCTGGGGTTTCTGCAACGCGTTTTGCCGCGACAAAACCGTGGCGGATCCAGAAGCCTGGCCAAAATTCACCGCCATGATCGACTCCGTTAACGATTCTTAAACTGCAGCCATGGCAGCAACGTCCTGTTAACCAAGAACAGGATTGCCATGGTTGCCCGCGCCCATACTGTTGCCTTCCAAGGGGTTGATGCCCGACCGGTCGAGGTGCAATGCGCCGTGTCACCCGGCCTGCCTGCATTTTCCATTGTAGGCCTGCCTGACAAGGCAGTGTCCGAAGCGCGCGACCGTGTCCGAAGCGCACTCAGCGCAATGGCGATTGCGTTGCCGTCTAAACGGATCACGATCAACCTGTCGCCAGCTGACCTGCCAAAAGAGGGCAGTCATTTCGACTTGCCAATCGCTGTGGCCCTGTTGTCAGCCCTCGAGATCATTCCGGCCGATGCCGCAGAAGGTGCAGTGGCATTGGGAGAGTTGTCGCTTGACGGATCACTTGTGCCTGTGGTCGGTGCTTTGCCTGCGGCCATGACGGCGGCCTCAGACGATCGGACGTTGCTGTGCCCGCGCGCGTCCAGTGCCGAGGCGGCCTGGGTCGACGCGACGCAAGTGATCGGGGCAGACTCGTTGGGAGATGTCGTGCGCCATTTCTCGGGCCAATCGCCACTGCCAGCAGCCCAACCCGGCGAGGTCAACCTGACACCCAGCGCCCGCGATTTGCGCGACGTGAAAGGTCAGGAACGTGCGAAACGGGCTTTGGAAATCGCGGCGGCCGGGCGACATCATCTGATCATGATCGGCACACCCGGGTCAGGTAAGTCCATGTTGGCGGCCCGTCTGCCAGGGATTTTGCCGCCACTAACTGCGGTAGAAGCCCTTGAAACCTCGATGATTCAATCGCTTTGTGGCTTGTTGGACGAAGGTGGCATCAACCGCGCGCGTCCCTTCCGGGAACCCCACCATACCGCATCTATCGCCGCAATCGTCGGGGGCGGGAAAGGGGCAAAACCGGGTGAGATTTCGCTGGCCCATAATGGCGTTCTCTTCATGGACGAATTCCCCGAGTTTCCACGAACGGTTCTGGAAACCCTAAGACAACCTGTCGAAACTGGCGAAGTCATGGTGGCCCGCGCAAATGCGCATGTAAAATATCCTTGTCGTTTCATGCTGGTCGCGGCGGCCAACCCCTGCAAATGCGGATATCTGACCGACCCGTCACGGGCGTGTTCGCGCGCTCCAGAATGTGGTGAGGATTATTTGAATCGCATTTCGGGCCCACTTATGGACCGGTTCGATATTCGGATTGAAGTGCCACCCGTCGGGTTTACCGACCTCGACCTGCCGCCGTCGGGCGACAGTTCCGGCACCGTTGCCGCACGTGTAGAGCAGGCCCGTTCAATTCAGGCCATCCGATTCAGTGACACACCATCGATCCGCCAAAACGCGGATATCGAGGGTGCGTTGTTGGAGGAGATTGCCTCACCAGACACCGAAGGAAAGGAACTGCTTTTGAAAGCGGCTGACCGGTTTGGCCTGTCGGCGCGCGCTTTTCACCGGATTTTGCGCGTCGCCCGCACCATTGCCGATCTGGAGGGCGCCCCGGACGTATTGAGACCCCATGTGGCCGAGGCGCTAAGCTTTCGTATCAGCGCCAAGGTTATAGCTTAAAGCTTGGCCTCTATGGCTTGCCAGATTCTCTCGGCAATGTTGTCACCGTTAAACCGTTCAAGCTCCTGAATGCCCGTGGGGGATGTCACGTTAATTTCGGTCAGGTAGTCACCGATAACATCGATACCGACAAACACCTGCCCTTTTTCTTTCAGAAGCGGGCCAATGGCCGCGCAAATCTCCATATCGCGATCCGTCAGACCGATCTTTTCCGGGCGCCCGCCAACATGCATGTTCGAGCGTGTCTCACCTTCCGCAGGGACACGGTTAATCGCGCCAACCGGTTCTCCATCAACAAGAATGACGCGTTTGTCACCATTACGAACATCCGGCAGGAATTTTTGCACGATCAAAGGCTCGCGCGAGAATCCGGTGAACAGTTCATGCAACGAGGTCAGATTGCGATCATTTGCATCCAATCTGAACACCCCTGCCCCGCCATTGCCATACAGCGGCTTGAGGATGACATCGCCGTGTTCTTCTTTGAACGCTTTGATCGTCTGCAGATCACGGGCAATCGTCGTTGGCGGCGTTAGATCCGGGAACTCAAGAACTAACAGTTTCTCGGGGTAGTTTCGCACCCAAAACGGGTCATTCACCACCAACGCCTGCCCTGTAAGCCGGTCCAGCAAATGCGTTGAAGTGATGTAGTGCATGTCGAAAGGTGGATCCTGTCGCAGCCAAACAACATCGAAATCGGCCAGATCCACTTCACGCTCGGGGCCCAGCACTGCAGGATCAGCCACTACGCGCTGAACTGTCATGTCATAACCACGTGCCGTAATGCGCCCTTGTTGATAGGCCAGTTGGTCAGGCCCATAAAAAAACAAGCTGTGTCCGCGCAGCTGCGCCTCTTCCGCCAATCGGAAAGAACTGTCGGCGTTGATATCCACGGCCCCGATCGGGTCCATTTGAAAGGCGATTTTCATGACGTGTCCTTCAGCTTCACGCCCGATACATGGCCCAGCACGTCGGGTGGTTCAATGGTGTTTACGCATAGCCAAAGGCGTTTTCGAGAATTTGAATTCCGCCAGACGCATCCACAAGCGCCGCATCGAAGCGGATATTCGTCAATTGTCCAGCCGGTTCATTCTCAAGAAACTGCGCTGCAGAGGTGCAAATACGTTTTGTCTGACGGGCGGTGATCCGAGCGGCCGCCATCTCGAAGCTTGCGCTTTTCTTGACCTCTACGAAAACCAAAACGTCCGCGCCACGCGCGATCAGGTCAATTTCACCGCCTGCCCCACGCCAACGGTGATGCGCGATTGTATAGCCGCGCCGCTCATAATCAGTTGCGACCTGAAGTTCAGCGGATTGCCCGGAATGGAAGGATACCGAACCGCGAACTGATCGCTTGACCATGTCATCCCTTTCCAAGTTTCAGCGCTTTTTGATAAATCGGACGCCGCGGCAAGTTGTACATTTCTGAAATCAAATCCGCTGCATCCCTGACCGAATGCGTTTCCAACGCTTTTTGCAAAGCCTCTTCTACATCAGACTCATTAACGCTTTGCGAACGGCTGCGGTCCACCAGCAGCACAACTTCTCCTTTGACGGTCTTGCCTTTGTAATCCTCCGCCAATTGGCCAAGTGTGGCCCGCCGAACTTCTTCGAATTTCTTAGTCAGTTCGCGGCACAGCGCGGCTTGACGGTCCGCGCCTAAAACATCTGCCAGATCGGACAAACTGCCTGCGATGCGCTTTGGCGATTCGTAAAACACAAGCGTCCCGGGGATATCACGCAGTGCCTCAATCCGAGCACGCCGTGCACCGGACGCGTTTGGCAGAAAACCCGCAAAAAAGAACGCATCTGTCGGCAGGCCTGCCAGCGTCAAGGCAGCCAAAACGGCGGACGGGCCGGGGGCACATGTTACCAGGTGACCGGCTTCCGCCGCCTGCTTGCCAAGATCGTATCCCGGATCAGCGATCAGTGGCATTCCGGCCTCGGACGCGTAAGCCACCGAGTGGCCCTGCGCCAGCGCTTCCATGATCTTGCCGCGCGCGCCAGTTCCGCTGTGATCGTGGTAGGCTTGGATCCGCCGCCCTTCCAGCGGCACACCATGGATTTCCATCAGGCGGCGCAAGCTGCGTGTATCCTCGGCGGCGATCACGTCGGCAGATGCCAGCGTGTCCAGCGCCCTGAGCGTAATATCGCGCGCAGTCCCGATCGGAGTGGCAACAAAGTACAGGCCCGCAGCCAATCTTACCTTTTGGAAATTCAAAGCTGGACCCTCACAGCGTGACGTTTATTATCGCGGCTCGATAGAACAGCAGCGCCTATAGCCGCCGGATCAGGGAGTTTTCATTTAGATGTTTACCGTTTGCAAGCCCGTACGCAAGCTGGCGAAAGCTGGCGCCGCCCTGGCCGTCGCAGCTTTTCTGGCCGCATGTGAACCGGGTGCCATTGGCGGTGGACCGTCGATTAACACCTCCAAACCTGTTCCCGTCGCACTGCTGGTTCCCCGATCCGGCGATGCCGCATTGGCGCAAAGCCTGGAAAACGCAGCGCGGCTGGCGATGTCGGATTTGCAAAACGTACAGATCGACCTGAGGGTTTATGACACGGCGGGCAACGCAGGCACCGCCTCGACGGTGGCGCAACAGGCGGTTGCGGATGGAGCCAAGATCATCATCGGTCCGGTTTACGCTCAGGCCGCAAATGCAGCTGGCCTGGCAGTCCTGAGCAGCAAGGTCAACGTGTTGTCCTTCTCGAATAACACCAGCATCGCTGGCGGTAATGTCTTTGTTCTGGGACCTACCTTTCAGAACACGGCCAATCGCCTGGTCAACTACGCCGGCAGCCAAGGCAAGACCGGGACCGTCATCGTACACAGCAATGATGCTGCCGGTCAGCAGGGTCGCGCGGCAATCGCCACGGCTCTGGGGGGCAGCCGGGTCAACAATGCCGGAACAGTCGGATACGACCGCTCACAGCAGGGCGTGATCAATTCGGTGCCGAACATCAAGTCGACCGTCGATTCAAGCGGCGCGGATTCGATTTTCCTGACCGCGACAACCGCCGGTGCGCTTCCACTTTATTCTCAGTTGCTGCCAGAGGCGGGCGTTTCGCCGTCGACCACGCAGTTCATCGGCCTGACCCGATGGGATATCCCGCCACAAACGCTGGAACTGCCCGGCGTTCAGGGCGGTTGGTTCGCTCTGCCTGACCCGTCCAAAGCGCAAAGCTATCGTCAGCGATACAACGCAACATATGGCGAGGCCCCTCATCCTATCAGCGGCCTGGCCTATGACGGAATCGCAGCCATTGGCGCTTTGGTCAGCCAAGGCAAATCTGATGCGCTGACCGGAGCAGCGCTGACGCAAAATGCCGGCTTCCAAGGAGTTGGTGGCATCTTCCGCCTGCGCCCGAATGGCACCAATGAACGCGGTCTGGCCGTCGCCACGATCCAGAACAAACAGGTGGTTGTGATTGACCCTGCCCCACAAAGCTTCTCTGGCGCCGGTTTCTGATCGGCCCAACAGAATGATTCCGCCCAGCGGAGATCTGATCTGTTCGACCGAAGACATTTTTGACAGCATCAGTGTCAACACACAGTTGGCCGAGGCTTTTGAGAACGTTTCAGACAATTCAGCAATGCGCGCAGAAACTGTGCGAATTCTTCGGGATGCGCAAAAGATTGGCCGCAAGGTGATCGCTGATGCGTTTGCGGCCCAACCATTTGAGGCACGCTGCCTTACACGATCATACACCTACCTGACAGACTGTCTTGTCTGCACTGCCATGCAAGTCTCGAGCGAGCGGTTGCACCCCCTTGCCACACCGACACAGGGCGAGAAAATCGCCGTGCTTGCCGTTGGCGGATATGGACGCGGGGAAATGGCACCGTCATCAGATGTCGATCTGCTTTTCCTGACCCCATACAAGATTACGGCCTGGGCCGAGAGTGTGATCGAATCCATGCTCTACATCCTTTGGGACTTGCGGTTGAAGGTCGGTCATTCATCGCGAACAATCAAAGACTGCCTGCGTCTGGGCGCTGGTGATTTCACGATCCGAACAGCCATGCTGGAACAACGTTATTTGGCCGGGGACAAGGCGTTGGCCGCCGAACTGGATCAGCGGCTGAAGACCGATCTGTTCAAAGGAAGTGAGCGCGAGTTCATCGAGGCCAAGCTACGCGAACGCGAGGAGCGTCACCACAAACAAGGTGAACGCTATGTGGTCGAGCCCAACGTCAAAGAAGGCAAGGGCGGTCTGCGCGATTTGCAATCGCTCTACTGGATCGCAAAATACGTCTACGGTGTTCAGGATGTGGCCGAGCTTGTGCCTTTGGGACTGTTTACGTCCGAAGAATTCAAAACTTTTGTCGAAGCCGAGAATTTCCTTTGGGCCGTCCGCTCTCACCTGCATCTGGTGACCGGTCGCGCGACGGAACAGCTGACGTTTGACATGCAGGTCGAAGTCGCCGCCAGAATGGGATACGAGGATCGCGCCGGGCGCCGGGCGGTTGAAGTGTTCATGCAACGCTATTTCCGCGAAGCCACCCGAGTGGGAGAGCTTACACGGATTTTCCTGACTAAACTGGAAGCGCAACACATGAAAGGCGCGCCTCTGCTGGAGCGCATTTTCCGACGCCGCCCACGCGTCAAACAAGGCTACAGCGTTGTGCATGGCCGCCTTGATGTCGCCGATCCAGACAAGTTTCTGTCTGACAAACTCAATCTATTGCGTTTGTTCGAAGAGGGCCTGCGCACGGGTATGTTGATCCATCCCGACGCAATGCGGCTGGTGACGGCACACCTGAACCTGATCGATGATGACATGCGTAACGACAAAGAGGCGCGGCGCATCTTCCTTGATCTAATGCTGAAACACGGAAATCCCGAACGCGCGTTGCGACGAATGAACGAGTTGGGTGTTCTGTCAGCTTTCCTGCCCGAATTCGAGCACATCGTCGCGATGATGCAGTTCAACATGTATCACAGCTATACGGTGGACGAACACACGATCCAGTGCATCGTCAACCTGGCGCAAATCGAACGTGGCGAGTTGATCGAAGCGTTGCCACTGGCCTCGTCAATCTTGAAAGGCGGCGTGAACCGCAAAGTGCTGTATGTGGCGCTGCTGTTGCACGACATCGCCAAAGGCCGCCCCGAAGACCATTCGATTCTAGGGGCGCAAATTGCACGAAAAGTGGCCCCACGATTGGGGTTGAACAAATCAGACTCCGAGACTGTGGAATGGCTGGTTCGCTATCACCTACTCATGTCCGATATGGCGCAGAAACGTGATATTTCTGACCCGCGCACAGTGCGGGATTTTGCCAAGGCGGTTAAGACGGTCAAGCAGCTGGATCTGCTGACAGTTCTGACAGTCTGCGACATTCGCGGCGTCGGACCAACGACGTGGAACAACTGGAAAGCCACGCTGCTGCGCGCCTTGCATGCGGAAACCAAGCGCGCGCTTGAGACCGGCATGGAAGACCTGAACCGCGCCAATCGCGGAACCGAGGCCAAGAAAGCACTACGGGCAGCATTGGGGGCGTGGGCCAAAGCTGACCTTAAGTTGGAAACAGGGCGTCACTATGCGCCCTATTGGCAGGGTCTGAACCTGGCGACACACGTAGAATTTGCCGAAATGTTGCAAGCTCTGGAACACAGCGGAGATCCCGGAGCCATGGAAATCCGGCTGCACCCTGATGAAGATCGCGATGCCACACGCGCCTGCTTTGCCATGGGGGATCATCCCGGTATCTTCGCGCGTATTGCTGGCGCTCTGGCCCTGGTTGGGGCAAACGTGGTTGACGCGCGCAGCTACACCACTAAGGACGGCTATGTGACGGATGCGTTCTGGATTCAGGATGCTGAAGGCCATCCGTTCGAAGCCTCGCGCCTGCCGCGCCTGACCCAGATGATCCACAAGACCCTTAAGGGCGAGGTCGTGGCGCGTGATGCCTTGAAATCCCGCGACAAGATCAAGAAACGCGAACGTGCCTTCAATGTGCCAACCCATATTACTTTCGATAATGACGGGTCCGAAATTTACACGATCATCGAGGTTGATACCCGCGACCGGCCCGGTCTGCTGTATGATCTGACCCGAACGCTGGCAGCGGCCAATGTGTACATCGCCAATGCGGTCATCGCGACCTATGGTGAACAGGTGGTCGATACGTTCTACGTCAAGGACATGTTTGGTCTGAAGTACCATTCCGAAAGCAAGCAACGTGGATTGGAAGCTAAGTTGCGCACGGCGATAACCGAAGGTGCGGAGCGCGCGGCCTCATGAAACAGATCCGGCTGTTTTCGGGCCTGTTCACGGTCGGGTTCTGGACGTTGGCCAGCCGCATCCTTGGATTTTTGCGCGAAATCCTGCTGACCGCCTATATAGGGCCGGGGCCGGTGATGGACGCGTTTGTTGCGGCATTCCGCCTGCCCAACATGTTCCGCCGTTTCTTCGCCGAAGGGGCCTTTAACGCGGCCTTTGTTCCGATGTTCTCGAAACGGCTGGAAGCGGACGAGAACGCGCAAGGTTTCGCTCAGGATGCTTTCAACCTACTGGCTGCTGCGGTGCTTGCATTGGTCGGTTTGGCGATGGTGTTCATGCCGGGTCTGGTCTGGCTGACGGCCGAAGGGTTTTACGGTGATGAGCGCTTCGATTTGGCGGTCGATTATGGCTATGTCGTCTTTCCCTATATTCTATTCATGTCTCTTGCGGCACTGTTCTCAGGGGTTTTAAACGCGACTGGCCGATTTGCTGCCGCTGCTGCTGCGCCTGTACTACTGAACATATTTGCCTGCACAGCCCTGATCGCCGGAGCGGTCTCTGGCGGAGAAATCATCAGGTGGTTGATCGCGGTCATCCCGATTGCTGGCATTGCACAATTGGCGTTGGTCTGGGTGGCGACTGAACGCGCAGGCATCCGCATCCGGCCAAGTATGCCACGCATTAGCCCTGAAATGCGCCGTATGGTTCGCATCGCTGTTCCGGCAGCACTGGCGATGGGGGTAACCCAAGTCAACCTGGTTGTCGGGCAGTTGGTGGCGTCAAAAACCGAAAAGGCGGTCAGTTGGCTGTTTGCCGCGGACAGGTTGTATCAACTGCCACTGGGCGTTGTTGGCATAGCCGTTGGAATTGTGCTGCTACCCGATTTGTCGCGCAGGTTGCGCGCGGGTGACAAGACCGGTGCCAGAAACGCGTTTTCGCGCGCGGGTGAGTTTACTTTGCTGATGACCCTGCCCTCGACCGTTGCATTTTTGATCATTCCAAATCCGCTGGTCTCGGTCCTGTTCGAACGCGGGCAATTCAGCGCCGAAGATACCGCAGCGACCGCGTTGGCGGTTGCCATATACGGCATCGGATTGCCCGCGTTCATGCTACAGAAACTGCTCCAACCGCTGTATTTTGCGCGCGAAGACACAAGATCACCGTTTCGCTATGCCGTGGCCGCCATGGTCATCAATGCAGGGCTTGCCTTTGGCCTGTACCCGCTTGTGGGTTGGATTGCTCCAGCCATCGCAGCGTCGGTCGCCGGATGGGCGATGGTGGCCTTATTGGCGATCGGTGCGCGGCGCATGGGGGACGAGGCGCGTTTTGACGACCGCTTAAAACATCGGGCATGGCGGATCGTTGCAGCCTCGTTAGGGATGGGGGCAGTTCTTTATGCAGCAATCCATCTGTTTGGCTGGACACTTGAAGTGCCGGGCTGGCGGTATGTCGCCCTACTGGTTTTGATCAAAGTTGCGGCCGCCGCGTATTTCTTTCTGGGTCACGTCTTCGGAGCGTTTGAGATTTCGGATTTCAAACGCGCCCTGCGCCGTTCGTAGTAGGCTATTCGCGACGGATGCGGCCAACCATCCGCGCCCATCCGCCGGGTGCCAGAAAAAATGACAAAAGGAATCCAGTGGCAAAACCGCCCAGATCAGCAACCCAATCCGACGTGCCGCCAAAGATCAGGCCAAACAGCAATTGAATACCCATCAGGACAGCAATCAATTGGAATGCTCGTGCCTGGTTTTCGCCCACCAACGAAAGCTTGCGCCACAGCAACCAGGTAAAGGCTCCGATCAGACCGTATACTGGCGGGAATCCCCCGATCAGCGGATAGCGCGGATCCAGCACCAACGCATAAACCAATGCGCCCCCTGCCCCTGACAGCACGAAAATCAGCAGCATCGGAAAGCCGCCGAACACTTCACCAACCATTTTGCCCATGGCCAGCACGAAGACACAGACAAAGACAGACTGCGTGAAGCTGCCCGAGACAAACGGATAGGTGACAAACCGGATCACTTGTTCGAACGGCCAACGACCATTCTGAACCATCCAGTCGAATATCTCCGGAGAAAAGGAATAGCTTTTGATCGCATGCAGCCGCCACCCGACGGCCTCTGGTCCACCGACCAGTCCCCGCGTGCCCAAGGTAAACGCCAGTTCGATCCCGATAATAAATAGAACCAGTGCCACAACAACAGGCGGCAGGGGGTTTACTGCGGGTGTATAATGCTCACTGCTCATTGGGCTGGCCTTTCGCGGCTGTTGACGTCCCTTAACCTCATGGGTAAGCGACGGGGGCTGATTTTTCCAGACGGGAGTTCCGTTCGATGACTGAGACCCAATTCACACCGCGCGTTTTTTCCGGTGCACAGCCTTCAGGCAATCTGCATCTTGGTAATTACCTGGGTGCGTTGCGGAATTGGGTCCGGATGCAGGGATCGGACTATGAAACGATTTACTGCATGGTAGACTTGCATGCGATCACTGTTTGGCAGGATCCAAAGGAATTGCAACACGCAACGCGCGAGTTGTGCGCAGGTTACATTGCGTCCGGGCTAGACCCGGAAAAGTCGATCCTGTTCAACCAAAGCCAAGTTCCTGAACACGCGCAACTTGCGTGGATATTCAACTGTGTCGCGCGTCTTGGCTGGATGCAGCGGATGACTCAGTTCAAGGACAAGGCCGGAAAGAACGCGCAAAACGCCTCACTGGGACTGTTCGCATACCCGGCTTTAATGGCCGCAGACATACTTGTATACCACGCAACCCACGTGCCTGTTGGTGATGACCAGAAACAGCATCTGGAATTGACCCGGGATATCGCGACCAAGTTCAATCATGATTTTGGCGTTGATTTCTTTCCGTTGACTGAACCGGTCATCGAAGGGGCTGCGACTCGTGTCATGAGCCTGCGTGAGGGATCGAAAAAGATGTCCAAGTCCGATCCATCGGATATGAGCCGCATCAACATGACTGACGATGCCGACATCATCGCTAAGAAGATCCGTAAGGCCAAGACGGACCCGGACGCGCTGCCTTCGGAAACCGATGGCCTTGCAGATCGGCCAGAGGCGCGAAATTTGGTCAACGTCTACGCAGCTCTCAGCGATCAAACCGTTGAACAGGTTCTGGCCGAAGTTGGAGGCAAACAATTCGGTGAATTCAAGCCAATGCTAGCTGATCTCGCGGTTTCCAAACTAGCGCCCATCTCGTCGGAAATGACCCGCTTGATGGGTGAAGAGACCGAGATTGACCGAATTTTGGCCCGCGGTGCAGAAAAGGCGCGTGCTATCGCCGCGCCCGTTCTGCAACAGACCTACGAGATCGTTGGAATGGTCGGCGCGAAACAGGTTTAAGCCGGACGACAATCCGCTGGACCCGGCACCGCCTCCCTCCTAGTGTCTGCCTAAAGCAGAGGAGGGCGTCATGGCAGTCGGCAAGAATATCCGGACCTATTTCGACGGCACGTGGCATGATGGGGATGCGCCCATAATGCGGGCGGCAGACCATGGTGCGTGGCTCGGGTCTTCGGTCTTTGATGGTGCGCGGTATTTTGAAGGGATGGCACCGGATCTGTTCGCGCATTGCGCCCGGGTGAACCGGTCCGCCGAAGCATTGATGCTGACGCCGACAACGACCCCGGAACAGATGGTTGATCTTATCCGCGAAGGTTTGCAGGCCTACAGCACCGAAACCGCCGTTTATATACGCCCTATGTATTGGGGGATCGACGGTGATCCAACGGCGATTGTGCCGCAAGAAAACAGCACCGGTTTCGCAATCTGCCTGGAAGAAATCCCCATGGCGCCCGAGACCGCATCGGCCACGTTGGGCACAACGCGATTCCGCCGCCCTGTTCTGGAATCTGCCGTCGTCAACGCCAAGGCCGGGTGCCTGTACCCCAACAACGCGCGCATGCTGCAAGAGGTTCGCGCCAAAGGGTTTTCGAACGCACTTGTTGCAGACGCTTTAGGCAGTGTGGCCGAAACTGCAACGGCCAACATCTTTATGGTCCGGGACGGCGAAGTGTTCACGCCGATCCCAAACGGAACGTTTCTGGCCGGGATCACCCGCGCCCGTCACATCAAGAACTTACGGGCAGACGGTGTTACCGTGCACGAGGCTGTTTTGAGTTTTGAGGACTTCCACAAAGCCGATGAGGTGTTCATGACCGGCAACATGAGCAAGGTCACCCCCATCACCGCCTTGGAGGACACGCAATTTCAGGTCGGTCCGATCGCCAGACGCGCCCGTTCGTTGTATTGGGATTGGGCTGCAAGCAACCGCTAGCCATGCGCCTCGGGGTGCCCCGAGTTGCCAGCACGTATCACGTCGGGCATGATCCCGGAAACCAAAGAGGAAACTCATGCGCAAGTTCCTAGTCGTTCTTGATGACAGCCGCGAATGCCTGAATGCCATGCGTTTCGCGGCCATGCGGGCCGCCCACACCGGTGGTGGCGTTACGGTTCTGTCGGTTATCCCGCCGGACGAATTCAACCATTGGATCGGCGTGGCCGAAGTGATGCGCGAAGAAGCGCGTGAACGTATCCACGCCCATTTCGAAGTCTTCGCCAAATGGATGCGCGACAAACAAGGCGTGGAACCTGAACTTGCCATCCGCGAGGGTGAGCCGGTACCTCAGATCATTGAACACGTTCGGGATGACCCGGAAATCGGTGTTCTGGTTCTGGGTGCCGGGACGGACAAGAAAGGTCCTGGCCCTCTGGTGACGCAGCTGACAAAGAATTCTGGAAGTCTGCCAATTCCAATCACGATCGTCCCCGGCGATCTGAGTAAGGAAAAGCTGGAAGAAATCACTTAGGGTGTCGATATGGGTCCGGTGGTTCAGTTCTGGTTCGAATTCGCGTCGACCTATTCCTATCTGAGTGCGATGCGCATCGACCGGCTGGCGTCTGCGAAAGGCGTTACTGTCGAATGGCAGCCTTTTCTGCTGGGTCCTATCTTTGCGGACCAAGGTTGGAACACCTCACCGTTCAACTTGTATCCGGCCAAAGGACATTACATGTGGCGTGATATGCAAAGGTTATGCGCAACGCGTGATTTGCCGCTGTCCCGACCCGACCCATTTCCACAGAACTCTATTAAAGCGGCGCGCGTGGCGTTGGCCATTGAATCTATGGATCAAAGGGCCGAGTTCGTTCGTGCGGTGTATCACTCTGAATTTGGCGATGGTCGGGACATTTCGGATGCGGACGTTCTGCATGAGTGTCTCAAAACGGCGAAATTGCCCGCGGATACCTTGGATCGGACCCAAGATCCGGACATCAAAAACGCGTTGTTCGAACAATCCGCGCGCGCCAAGGAATACGGCCTGTTTGGCGCCCCAAGTTTTCTGGCGGGAGAAGAGTTGTTTTGGGGCGATGACCGCCTTGAGGACGCATTAAATCACGCCACATCACTTTAGAACCGTTCCAAATCTTGACTTCCAAGCCCCCTGCCCGCATATCAGGAACATCTCAAACGGAGCTGTCCCATGTTCATCCAGACCGAATCCACCCCAAACCCGGCCACTTTGAAATTCCTGCCCGGTCAAACGGTGCTTGAGGCTGGAACGGCTGATTTTCCAACAGCTGAAGCAGGTGAAAAGTCGCCACTAGCAAAACGCATTTTCTCGGTGAGTGGCGTAACCGGCGTGTTTTTCGGCAATGATTTTGTCACAGTTACCAAGGCCGAAGACGTGCAGTGGGACCACATCAAGCCTGCGATCCTTGGCGCCGTGATGGAGCACTATCAGTCGGGTCAGCCTGTGATGGGCGCAGACGCTGCTGCCGCCTCTGGCCATGCAGAACATACCGGCGAGGACGCAGAAGTCGTTAACCAGATCAAGGATCTGCTGGACAGCCGCGTGCGCCCGGCGGTGGCCCAGGATGGTGGGGACATAACCTTCCACGGATTTGATCGCGGCGTGGTCTACCTGCACATGCAAGGTGCCTGTGCTGGATGTCCATCATCAACGTTGACTTTGAAGATGGGTATCGAAAACCTGCTGCGTCACTACATTCCCGAAGTGACCGAGGTTCGTCCAGTTGCCGTCTGACGCAATCTACAGCGGCCGTTGCTATTGCGGCGCCGTCAGATTGCGTATGAGTTCGGCCCCGCAAGTTGTGGCCTATTGCCATTGCACGGACTGCCGCCGCTGGACGGGCGGCCCGGTGGGCGCATTTGCTGGATTTGCCGCAGGCGATCTGGTGGCCACCCCTGAGTTGGGCCCGTCGTTTTCTTGCGTCACCGGCGTGCACCGGTGGTCTTGTCAGACCTGTAGCTCGCCTTTGGCGGCGACTTTTGATTATCTAACGGGGCAAATCTATGTGCCGTTGGGCGTACTGGATCAGGCCGCAGATTTGAAACCGCAAATTCACTGCCATGAAGATGCCCGTCTGCCATGGCTGAAGATCACTGACGAATTGCCGTGTGCATCCGGATCGGGACGCGAGGCTCTCAGGTCCACGCCTTAGAACGAATAAACATGTCTACCCAAAAATACACAGAACCAAAAATCCTCGCATTCGACACTTCGGCGGCGCATTGCGCTGCGTCCCTGCTGTGTGGTGGGCAGATCGTGGCGTCTTGTGACGAAGCCATGTCGCGCGGACAGGCGGAAAGGTTGATGCCGCTGCTAGAGAAGGTTTTGAAGCAGGCAAACCTCGGCTGGGCAGATCTGGATGCAATCGGCGTTGGTATCGGACCCGGCAATTTTACCGGAATCCGCATCTCGGTTTCCGCTGCCCGCGGGCTTGCATTGGGCCTTGCTATTCCAGCAGTCGGTGTATCGGGGTTTGACGCCCTGGCGCGCATTGCACCGGCAGGTCAGATGCCTGCGATTCCGGCGACTCGCGATCAGGTATATGTGCAGGCCGCCGCAAGTACGCCGCGCTTGGTACCCCGCGCCGAAGCAGAATCACTGGGCACATTGTTCTTCTGCACGAAAGCAGCCTCACACGTAGAAGCGATTGCGCGGGTTGCTGCAGAACGCTGGTATGTGGACCAACCCCATCCGGCCCCGCTTTACGTCCGACCCGCAGACGCGGCGCCTTCCCGCGACCTGCCGCCGGTTCTGTTAGACGGATGACACCGAAAGACATGGCATCGATCCATGCAGCTGCGTTCACCCAATCGCGGCCGTGGCGTGCAAACGAGTTTTCAGACCTGCTGGAAAACCCTTTCACACACTTTATAGGTACCCCTGAATCGTTTGCTGTTTTTCAGGTCATCGCGGATGAAGCAGAGCTGCTGACCATCGCGACTCACCCTGTTTATCAAAGACAAGGCCTGGGGCTGAGTTGCATGGAAAACTGGCATGCCGAGGCAGTCGAATTGGGTGCGACTCGGGCGTTTCTGGACGTGGCTTCGGATAATTTGGCGGCGATCACGTTGTATACTCGCTGCGGATATCGCCCCTGTGGCAAGCGCCAAGGCTATTACACAGCCAAAAACGGCGTCAAACGCGACGCAATCGTCATGGAATGCAGTTTACCCCGACAATAAGTCGTCTTTTTCGACCATTTGGTCAAAAACCTGTTGACCCTAGCTGTTGCAAACGTCCTTAATTCCCGCCATCACAACGGTTATGCTCGCTCTGAGTGGGTAAACGGGGCTATCTTAGCTTCGGACCGATAAAACCAACGGGAGTAAAAAATGACCCTGATGAAATCCTTGCTGGGCGCGGCCGCTGCGGTAGCACTGACAGCTGGCGCTGCCTTGGCCGAACCGGCCCTGATCTTTGACCTAGGCGGTAAATTCGACAAATCATTCAACGAAGCGGCACATAACGGTGCCTCACGCTGGGCGGAAGAAACCGGCGGCAGCTATCGCGAGATTGAGATGCAATCCGAAGCGCAGCGCGAACAAGCTCTGCGCCGTTTCGCCGAAGCGGGCTCGAACCCGATCATCACCATGGGCTTCGCAATGGCTGATCCACTCAGCGCCGTTGCTTCCGATTATCCGGACACAACCTTTGTTGTTATCGACGTGACTTGGCTGGATGCACCGAACGTGCGTCAGGTCGGCTTTGCCGAGCATGAAGGCTCTTATCTTGTTGGCATGATGGCAGCGATGGCGTCGGAGACCGGCACCGTCGGCTTCGTAGGTGGCATGGATGTTCCGCTGATCCGTCACTTTGGCTGTGGTTATGCGCAAGGCGCAAAGGCTGTGAACCCGGACATCAACGTGGTCGCCAACATGACCGGTACAACTCCGGCGGCGTGGAACGACCCGGTGAAAGGATCGGAACTAACCAAGGCGCAAATCAGCCAGGGTGCTGATGTGGTCTATGCCGCCGCCGGTGGCACCGGTGTTGGCGTTCTGCAAACTGCGGCCGACGAAGGCATCCTTTCGATCGGCGTGGACAGCAACCAGAACCACCTACACCCCGGAAAGGTTCTGACCTCGATGCTGAAACGTGTGGACGTGGCTGTATATGATGCCATGAGCGCTGGCGACAGCGTCGAAACAGGCGTGTTCACCATGGGCTTGGCCGAAGAAGGCGTTGGCGTTGCCATGGATGACAACAACGCTGCCCTCGTGTCGGATGACATGAAAGCTGCCGTAGACAAAGCCCGTCAGGACATTATCGACGGCAACATCGCGGTTGTCAGCTATTATGAGAATGACAGCTGCCCTGCACTGCAGTTCTGATATCGCTTGGGACGGGGAATTCTCCGTCCCACATCCGTTCTACCGCTTGTTGGGCAATGAAATGACTTTGCCAAAGCGGGGGCCCCTTCGGCAATTGAGGACAAGACATGACAGTCCCCGCCATTGAGCTCAAAGGGATTTCCAAAGCCTTTGGGCCGGTTCAGGCAAACAAAGACATTTCCATCAGCGTCGCCCCCGGCACGATCCACGGGATCATTGGCGAAAACGGTGCGGGCAAATCCACGTTGATGAGCATTCTCTACGGCTTTTACAAAGCTGATAAGGGCGAGATCTGGATTAATGGTCAAAGAACCGAGATCCCGGACAGCCAGGCCGCGATTGCAGCGGGAATCGGGATGGTCTTCCAACACTTCAAGCTGGTCGAGAATTTCACCGTTCTGGAAAATATCGTTCTTGGCGCTGAAGATGGCGGCCTCCTGGCACCATCACTCGCCAAGGCACGGAAGGAACTGAAAGAGCTTGAAGAAGAGTACGAGCTGTTCGTCGACCCGGACAAGCGTATTGATGAGATCGGTGTTGGCGCACAACAACGCGTCGAGATCCTGAAAGCACTGTATCGCAGGGCTGAGATTCTGATCCTGGACGAACCGACCGGCGTACTGACACCCGCCGAAGCGGATCAACTGTTTCGCATCCTCGACCGTTTGCGGGCCGAAGGTAAGACCATCATCCTGATCACTCACAAACTGCGTGAGATCATGGAGGCGACCGATACCGTTTCCGTCATGCGGCGCGGGCAGATGACGGCAACCGTCAAAACCGCCGAGACCAACCCACAGGAACTGGCCGAGCTTATGGTTGGCCGCAAAGTTCTGCTGCAAGTCGACAAAGTACCTGCACAGCCTGGCAAACCGATCCTCGAAATCGAGAACTTGAGCGTCACGGACGAAGCAGGCGTTGAGCGGGTTAAAGGTATCGATCTGACGGTTCGCGCCGGCGAAATCGTTGGCATTGCGGGCGTGGCCGGCAACGGGCAATCCGAATTGCTTGAAGTTCTGGGTGGCATGCGTCCCGGTCGGGGGTCGATCAAACTGAATGGAACGCCTCTGGCGCTCAGCGGTCCCGGATCGGACGGTCAGGCGCGGCGCGCGCAGCATATTGCGCATGTGCCTGAAGACCGTCAGCGCGAAGGGTTGGTCATGGATTTCCATGCCTGGGAAAACGTGGCTTTCGGCTATCACCGCGACCCCGCTTACCAGCGCGGCATCTTCATGGATAATGCTGCCCTGCGTGCTGATACCGAACGCAAGATCGAAAAATTCGATGTCCGCCCGCCGGATGGCTGGCTGGCCGCCAAGAACTTCTCGGGCGGAAACCAACAGAAAATCGTCGTCGCACGCGAGATCGAGCGGAACCCCGACCTTCTTTTGGTTGGGCAGCCTACGCGCGGCGTTGACATCGGTGCGATCGAATTCATTCACAAGCAAATCGTCGCCCTGCGCGATCAGGGCAAGGCAATCCTACTGGTCTCGGTCGAGCTGGAAGAGATCTTCTCGCTGTCGGATCGGATTGCGGTGATGTTTGACGGACATATCATGGGCGAACGATTGCCCCAGGACACTGATGAAAAAGAACTTGGCCTGTTGATGGCCGGTGTTGCGGGGGAGGCCGCGTAACATGGAAAAAATGCCCAAATGGGCCGATGTGGTGCTGATCCCTGTGATCAGTCTGATATTGGCAGCACTTCTTTCGGCGCTGGTTATCCTCGCCATCGGAGAAAACCCGGTCGAGGCCGTAAATCTGATGGTTACCGGCGCGCTGGGATCGACTTATGGCTGGGGCTATACGCTCTACTACGCCACCAATTTCATGTTCACTGGCCTTGCCGTGGCTGTCGCGTTTCACGCCAGGATGTTCAACATCGGTGGGGAAGGCCAAGCCATGCTTGGTGGCCTTGGCGTGGCGATTGTTTGCCTCTATGTGCCGTGGCCGCATTGGAGCATCGCTTTGCTTGCAGCCTGTGCCGCCTCAATGATCTTCGGCGCTGCCTGGGCGGCAATTCCTGCTTATCTGCAGGCCAAGCGAGGCAGCCATATCGTGATCACCACGATCATGTTCAACTTTATTGCAGCGGCGTTCCTCAACTACATGCTGGTCAACGTAATGCGCCCGCAGGGCTCGATGGATCCGGCGACTGCGCGCTTCCCGGAAGCGGTACAGTTGCCAACGTTCCAGTCGATGTTCTCGACGGCCGAGAACGTGGTGTTCCGCGGTGCCCCTGCAAACATTTCGTTTTTTGTGGCGATTGTCGCATGCGTCATCGTGTGGGCTTTGATCTGGCGCACTCGGCTTGGCTATGAAATCCGATCTTACGGTAAAACCGAAACCGGCGCGGTTTATGCTGGCATCTCTCCGGTCCGTATTACCATCATCGCAATGCTGATCTCGGGCGGCCTGGCCGGAATGATGGCGATCAACAACGTGATGGGCGAGGCTGAGCGGCTGGTCCTGAATTCGACCGAAGGCGCCGGATTCATCGGTATCGCAGTCGCTCTGATGGGCCGATCACATCCGTTTGGTGTCTTCCTGGCCGCAATCCTGTTCGGGTTCTTGTATCAGGGCGGTGCGGAACTGGCACTGTGGACCTCGATACCGCGCGAACTGATTGTTGTGATCCAGGCGCTCGTGATCCTGTTTACCGGGGCGCTGGACAACATGGTGCGCATGCCGCTTGAGAAAGTCTTCCTGAGTTTGCGGAAGGGGGCAGAGTGATGGAGTTTTTCGTTACCCTCATCCAAGTCCTCGATTCGACCGTCCGTCTGGCCACGCCGTTGTTGCTGGCCTGTCTGGCAGGGCTGTATTCCGAACGCGCAGGTATTTTCGACATCGGGCTTGAAGGCAAGATGTTGATGGCCGCTTTCTTCTCGGCCGCCGTCGCTGCTGTGACAGGGTCGGTCTGGTTGGGCCTGCTGGCTGGGATCGCGTCGTCGCTGGTTTTGTCCGCGCTGCACGGGCTGGCGTCGATCACGTTTCGGGGCAACCAACTGATCTCAGGTGTGGCTATCAACTTCCTCGCGTCTGGTCTGACGGTGCTTATAGCCCAGAGCTGGTTCAAACAGGGCGGCCGCACACCTTCCCTGTTTGGCGGTGGCCGTTTCGAACCAATTGAGTTCCCGTTTGTCGACGCGATCAGCGGTGTACCTTTCATCGGACCCATTTATTCAGAACTCCTGTCTGGTCACTCCATTCTCGTTTATGTGGCGTTCCTGCTGGTGCCCGCAACGTGGTGGATCCTATTCCGCACGCGGTTCGGTCTTCGCCTGCGCGCAGTGGGCGAAAACCCGGCTGCGGTAGATACCGCTGGTGTCTCGGTGGTTGGTCTGCGTTTTGCCGCTGTAGCGATCTGCGGCGTGCTCTGTGGGATCGCCGGTGCTTATCTCGCCACGGCGCTGCAGGCCGGATTCGTTAAGGAAATGACCGCAGGTCGTGGATTTATAGCGCTCGCCGCGCTGATCTTTGCGAAATGGCGGCCGTGGCACGCCATGGGCGCCTGTTTATTGTTTGGGCTTTTGCAGGCCGTTGCTTTGCGGTTCCAGAACATCGATCTGGGTGGTGTTGTCATACCGGTCCAGGTCATGGATGCCCTGCCGTATATCCTGACTGTGGTGATTCTGGCTGGCTTTGTTGGCAAGGCGATTCCACCGCGCGCGGGCGGCGAACCCTATGTGAAAGAGCGTTGATAGGTCCAGTTCAGGAACAAACTTGAATCCTGTTCGCTGCAGAGCGGCATGCACAGTTGATTTTGCATGCCGCAACCGCTCTAAGAGGGTATGTGTGTGTGTTCTCCGATTGATGAGATTGCGAAATTCGCTGGGCTAGCCCAAAACTCATTCGGGAAACACAACACCCAACGCCTTAAGACCCGACTTTCCAGACACTTCGGTGAATGCAGCATTGTGACGTTGTGCAGCAGAACACCGCACATCCAGAAGAAGCCATGCAGATTTATCTTCCCATAGCCGAAGTTTCCGTGAATGCCTTTTTGCTTCTCGGTTTGGGGGGGATGGTTGGTATCCTGTCCGGAATGTTTGGCGTAGGTGGTGGGTTTCTTATGACCCCGCTGCTGTTTTTCATTGGCATCCCACCCGCTGTGGCTGTTGCAACCGAAGCCAATCAGATCGTTGCATCGTCATTTTCAGGCGTTCTGGCTCATTTCCGGCGAAAAACCGTGGACTTCAGGATGGGCACGGTCCTACTTGTGGGCGGTCTGGTCGGCGCGGCCTTGGGTGTCGTTGTGTTCAACTACCTCAAGAGTCTTGGCCAGGTCGATCTGCTGGTGACGCTTTGTTACGTGGTCTTTCTTGGCGTCATCGGCAGTCTGATGTTCGTTGAAAGCCTCAATGCCCTGCGCAAAGTCAAAAAGGGTGGTGGCGCGCCTGCCAAACGACGGCAGCGCGGTTGGATTCACGCCATGCCGCTCAAGATGCGCTTTCGCACATCGGGCCTGTATATCTCGGTGATCCCGCCAGTTCTGGTGGGGCTGTGTGTTGGGGTGCTGTCGGCCATCATGGGTGTTGGCGGCGGGTTTATCATGGTGCCCGCGATGATTTATCTGCTGGGCATGCCCACAAAGGTCGTTGTTGGTACATCCCTGTTTCAGATCATTTTTGTGACCGCGTTTACCACAATGCTGCACGCGACGACCAACTATACGGTGGATGTCGTACTGGCCGTTTTGCTGCTTGTTGGCGGCGTCATCGGCGCTCAGATCGGCACGGTGATCGGCGCACGCATGCCTGCGGAACAGTTGCGGGTTTTGCTGGCCGCGCTGGTCCTTGTGGTGTGTGGCAAGCTGGCCCTTGATCTTCTGCTCGAACCGAGTGAGCTCTATTCGCTTGGCACAGGCGGAGGGCACTGATGATGCTGCGCGCTCTTATCACCGCCCTTTGCCTGTTGTGCTTACCCGCTGCCGCAGCGGAGGAGAAAGTTGTTCTAGGCCTAAGCCAGGACCGCGTCGCAATTACCGCCAATTTCGACGGATCCGAGATCCTGATCTTTGGCGCAATAAAACGCGAAGCACCTATTCCAGATGGTCCGCCGCTTGAGGTTATCGTGGCGCTCGCCGGCCCCTCTGAACCCGTGACCGTCCGGCGTAAGGAACGCAAGCTGGGAATCTGGGTGAACACGGACAGTGTTCTTGTTGATCTTGCACCCAGCTTTTACGCGGTGGCCACCAGTGGCCCGCTGAAATCCATCCTGTCTGACACGGAGGACCTACGGTATCGGGTCTCGATTGAGCGCGCCATTCGATCCGTCGGTGCAGCAATGAACATCCGCGGCGCACAGGATTTTGCCGATGCTGTGGTGCGCATTCGCGAGAATGAAGACCTCTATTCCATCCGCGAAAACACGGTGGCCGTGGATGAACAGACCCTTTTCCGAACATCAATCGATATGCCATCAGACCTGACAGAAGGCGAGTATGTTGCACGCATCCTTCTGACCCGAGGGGGAGAGGTCATTTCTCAGTACGAAACGGCTATCGACGTTCGCAAAGTCGGGTTGGAGCGTTTCCTGTTCAACATGTCCCGTCAGCAACCTGTCTGGTATGGCCTCATGTCACTGGTCATTGCGATTGCAGCGGGTTGGGGCGCCTCTACCGCGTTCCGTCTGCTGCGCGAGAAGTGAAGCCTACCCCCTGCCGATATAAGGCATGGTCGTAGCCATTACGGTCATGAACTGCACGTTCGCCTCGGGCGGCAGGGTGGCCATATGCAGAACCGAGCGCGCGGCGTCGTCAACGTCCATCGTCGGATCTGGCGTATTGCCTTCGGCCTTGGCGGTCTCAACAAGGTTTTGAACCATGGGTGTCCGCGCATTTCCGATATCGATCTGACCGCATGCGATCCCAAACGCACGCCCGTCCAGAGACAGACTGCGGGTCAGCCCGGTGATTGCATGCTTTGTTGCCGAGTAGTGCACTGAATTCGGGCGCGGAGCATGCGCTGCGATCGAACCGTTATTGATGATCCTGCCGCCCTGCAGGCTCTGCCTACGCATAATCCCAAATGCCTGGCGCGCGGACAGAAACATACCGTTCAGGTTCACGTTGACGCTTTGGTACCAATCCTCCAATGCGATCTCGTCAATCGTACCACCTGGCGCAAAGATACCTGCGTTGTTGAACAAGACATCCAATCTGTTTGCCCGGTTCATGAACAAGCGGAATGCAGTTGATACGGCATCAGGGTTTGTGACATCTGCGACCAGAGGGATCGCATTTTGGTTGGCCCTGGCAATTTCTTCCAGTTTGCCTTCGCTCCGTGCCAACAGGCCCACGGTCCAGCCTTCAGCCAGAAACAACTCGGCCGTCGCCTGCCCAATGCCGGAACTTGCACCCGTAACGATAATGGATCTCATGTCTCTTCCGCCTCCAACGTCAGTGATGGTGCTTGTCCCGCGCGCAGGTCATCCACACGCAACTGATAGGTCGGTTTTGAGAGACGATTGCGCACCACCCAAACCAGCCGCTGTTGCGCACGTGTAATGGCCACATAGGCCAGACGTTTCCACAAGGGTTGCCCGGCCTCGGTCCGTCCCATGCGCGCAGCGGCGTAGAGATCAGGCGCAAAGACCTGCACCGTGTCCCACTGCGATCCTTGCGCCTTGTGAATGGTCACTGCAGCCCCATGCAGGAACGTCGCGCCCATGCGGGCGGCGAAGGGAATAAACGGCTCTTCCTCATCCGGTTTTTCAATTTTGACGATTGAGGCCGCACTGACCTGAGGGTCTTCGGCCCCCATCACATGCAACCGCGAAAACCCCGGCTTTCGCCCGGGCCCAAGATAAATGACCTGCGCGCCCTTGATCAGCCCCCGCGCCTCAAGATCCAGCCGTTTCTTGCGGTGTTTAAGCGGCAGCTCGATCCCGTCGCAGATCAGAGGTTCACCTGCCAATAGCTCCGTTTCCGGCGCGCCGTGAACTTGCCGGAACGCCTGGATCAGCCGAATGCGAGTTGCATTGCGCCACACCAGAACAGGGCTGCGGGCCATCAAATCAACTTCGACCCTTTGACCCCACACAACACGATCGTCGCGCCGGGCTGCGTCTTCGATCATCCGTTCGAAATCCTCGAACCCCATTTCGGGATCAGCAAGTGCATGGGCAAGATCTAATATAGGATTATCCGCGTCCTGCCGATGCACCCGGTGCAAGGTCAGTTTCCGAGGTTCAGGCAATGTGTCGAATACCATGCTGCCGGACTGGTTGACGGGGGCCAGCTGCGCAGGATCACCAAACATCAACAGCGTAGGAAATATCTCTTGCAGGTCTTCGAATTGCCTGTCGTCCAGCATTGAGGCTTCGTCGACAAAGCCGATATCCAATGGTTCGTCACGACGTTTCCAGCCTGTGATGAAGTCTGAACCGCGCAACCCTGCCGCAGCAAGTGCACCCGGGATGGACTTGTTGTTTTCATAAAACGATGCCGCGCGATCCAGTGCATCGTCGCTTAGGTCCTCGATCTCGGGTCGCTCACCATTGCCCGCAAGCCAATCCGCAATCCGCTCATATTCGGGGTCGTAGACCGGAGTATATAGAATGCGATGAATGGTCGTTGCCGGAACGCCGCGCAACCGCAGAACACTGGCCGCCTTGTTGGTCGGTGCCAATATCGCAAGGCTTCGTTTGTCTTTTGATTTTCGACTTTCATAGTCGCCCGAAACGATCTGAACACCGGTTTCAGCCAGCGCCTTGTAAAGCTCTGCAAGCAAAAGGGTTTTACCGGATCCAGCCTTCCCGATCACGGCCATCACGCCGGACGTTCCGGCCCCCGGAAGCTTGAGCAGGGCATCGTCTTCCAAGTCTACACCCGCAGAGCGCAGCATCTCGGCGATGCTGTCAAAAGCGGCGGCCTGATCGTCAGAGAATGTTAGTTTTGGCAAGGACATGGCGCGACCCTACAGGGCCGCGCCGACCATCACCAGATGTGGATTGGTGTTTTCCCGCGTTTAGGCTGACAAGGCAAAACGGTGTTGTTTGGCAGGGCCAAAAGCTGTCTTAAACCATAGGCGTGATAGATCGCGCGATATACCTGCCCGCGCGGCCACACGGCTGCAATCCTTAGCGGAATAGGGCCACAGCCCAACCGAGATTTGTTCGCGCCCTGACCCTTGGGTACCAAGGACCTGCGGCGAGGATCCAATGAGGCGATAGATACGAATCATACGCGCATCAAAAACCCCGGCTATATGCGTCAGACCGAACCCTTCCATCATTTCGCCGCCACTGAGCATGATGGCCCCGGCGGTATGCGGGCTGGCGGTGCGGGACAGGCAAAACCGTGTAACTTCCCAGATCAGTGGGCTGCGGATCGGGCTGTCGCCAGTCAGATGACCAAAGATTTCGTTTACCATAACCGGCCCGGTTGTTGGCAACACCCGCATTGAGCCACCATGACTGCCATCCGGTTCTTCCCAGATGACATATAGCGGATTGAGATCATCGTATTGATCCCGCTCTTCTCCTTTTTCATTAACGTTAACATCCCAGCCCAATCGAGTTTTGAACTGATCTGCGCGATCCTGAAACATCCCCTCTGCCAGAGCCGGAAACTTGTGCAACTCATCGGCATATAGATAACGCAACATGACTTTTTCCCCTCGTCGTCCTGTGCAGGAACGAAGGGGGTACAGACACGTGGTTAACTTACGGTTTCAGGGTCGGGCTTCCTTTAAACGACTATTAATCCTCGGCTGAGTGCAGTTGCGATTGCGTGGGTGGTGTTCTGGGCGCCAAGCTTGGAACGAGCACTTTCAATATAAACCCGCAGGGTATGCTCGGAAATCGAAAGAGAATGCGCCACTTGTGCGCGGCTGTAACCCAGCGCCAGCAAGGTAATCGCATCAATCTCTCGGGGGGATAGTCCGCGTGGTGACTCCGGTTGCCTGTCCATTTCGAACTCTAGCGCCTTACGATTCATGTAGTGCGCAATGAGGATCAATTCGCGCCCATATAGCGAGATAAACTCTTGCCACGTGTCGTCGTCACAGCTGTGATTAACGGTAAAAAGGGCAAACTGTCCGTTGGGACCGCGGATCGGGATGGAATATCCTTGATTGCCAACACCATGGCCTTTCGCGTCCTGAAGGAAGGCCTTTGCAACCTTTCCGGACCAATCAAGCGACTTCCAATCGACGGGATGAAACCTTTGGAAACACCCCAGGATAACCGGATCGATTCTGTGATAGTTTTTGTCCCGGTACCGCTCTTCCCAGGCATCCGAGTATGTGGTGCACCCGTATTGGTCTCCAGCGCCGTCCACCCAGTGATAGGTCAGATGTTCGACCTTGAGTATTTCTCGCAGCCCGAATGCAATACTGCTGAGCTCGTCAAGCGTGCTGGTGCTCTCCAAATCCTGCAGGATCTGACCCAGATCGAGTTCTGTTGCCATCCGCGGGCGCCCGTGCCTCATTCTTCATGGACGCGATCTCGGCCGCTGCGATTAGCTTGGTGTCGTCAAGCTGCTCGGCAAGCATGGTCAACCCGTTCGCGACCGCGAAAGCGTTGAGGTCCGACAATACGTCCAATATCCACTCATTTTGCGCCATCAGGGTCTCTCTGAAACAGTTAACGAAGGGTTAACACAACCATAACATGTAGGATGTTTTCCGGCATAGTCACCGGTTTCTACTCCCCAAAAACAGCGAGGGGTAAATTTGTAACCCGTTGAAAGTTGGAAGCACGGGTCAGAACGCAAAACGCCCGCGAATCCAAAATGTGATTCGCGGGCGTTTGTGTCTAAAATCAGAGCGATCTAGCCCCGTGCGTCCAGTACCTCTTCAAGCGTACGCAAACCGGTGCGCGGGGCCTGAACCAGAACTGACATATTGCCCGGCTTGTGCTCGTTCCGAAGCATTTTCATATGTGCTTCGGGCAGGTCATTCCACGTGAACACTTCGGACATACAAGGGTCCAGACGACGCTCTACCATCAATTTGTTGGCGGATGCAGCTTGCTTGAGATGCGCAAAGTGCGACCCCTGCAGGCGCTTTTGGTGCATCCACATATAGCGCACATCGAAGGTCAGGTTGTATCCGGTGGTACCGGCGCAGATCACAACCATGCCGCCCTTCTTCACTACAAAGGTAGAGACCGGGAAGGTGCTTTCACCCGGGTGTTCGAAGACCATGTCGACGTTGTTACCCTTGCCGGTGATATCCCAGATCGCCTTGCCGAACTTGCGGGCTTCCTTGAACCACTCGGCGTATTCCGGGGTGTTCACTGTGGGCAGCTGACCCCAGCAGTTGAAGTCCTTGCGGTTCAGCACGCCCTTGGCGCCCAGCCCCATAACGAAGTCACGCTTGCTTTCGTCCGAGATCACGCCGATCGCATTTGCACCGGCTGTGTTGATCAGCTGGATCGCATAAGAACCAAGGCCGCCAGATGCACCCCAGACCAGAACATTCTGACCCGGCTTCAGATCATGAGGCTCGTGGCCGAACAGCATCCGGTAAGCGGTCGCCAGAGTCAGCGTGTAACAAGCGCTTTCCTCCCAAGTCAGGTGCTTGGGCCGTGGCATAAGTTGCTGCGCCTGCACGTTGGTGAACTGAGCGAAGGATCCATCCGGGGTTTCATAGCCCCAGATGCGCTGGCTGGGTGAATACATCGGGTCGCCGCCGTTGCATTCTTCGTCATCCCCGTCGTCCTGGTTACAGTGGATAACCACCTCATCACCGACCTTCCAACGGGTCACTTTTGAACCCACTGCCCAAACGATGCCCGACGCATCCGAACCTGCGATGTGATAAGGCGCCTTATGGCCGTCAAACGGGCTGATCGGCTGGCCCAGAGACGCCCAGACACCGTTGTAGTTCACGCCCGCGGCCATCACCAGAACCAACACCTCGTGGCTGTCCAGTTCGGGCACATCGACCACTTCCTGCACCATTGCTGTGTTCGGCTCGCCGTGGCGCTCTTTACGGATCGCCCATGCATACATCTTCTTGGGCACATATCCCATCGGAGGGATCTCACCCATTTCGTACAGGTCTTTTTCGGGTGCCTCGTACGACGCGATACCGCTTTCGGTGTCCAAAGCCATGCTGGCCTCCTTTTTATCAATATCTTTGCCGCGACGCAGAATCGCGTGCTTCCCCAGATGGAATATTGACCGATGCGCAATAATGCAACCGCTTTTGCTGTATTTTTGTAATTTTATGACCCCGCACCTGCAGAAACATTTTCTGCAGGTGCATTACTCTCTGATTGCTTTTTCTTCTGCGCAGATGCGGCGTAGTAGTCCAAAAGATCGACTCGCTGACCTGAAAGCGAAAGCGTTTCCCCTTGCCTTCTTAGGATTTTCCGTTCGACCAATTGGTTCAACGCACTTTCTATGGCCTCTGAATCCTGTGTCGTCTGATCGCCATTTTGGTTCATCATTGCCTGGATACGGGATTGTACGCTGTCCTCAGGCATGGATCCGTTTTCGCGCAACACCAAACAGGCCGCAGCTGCGGGTACCAACGGAATGGCGCGACCGATGCGCTGCATCAGTTCGCGCGCCAGATCCGTCATCGCGTCATCACGGTGTTGGCTGCGAAACTCTTTCAGCGACAATGGCGCTCCATATCGTACCGAAGCGACCCCGAATCTTTTGTACCGGCCGATCAAACGCTGCCAGACCTGCTTAATGATCCAACGGGTGACAACTCCGATCCGGGCCCGGAACCGACGTTCCGATCCGAGGGCGGCGCGGGTCAGAATGGTATCCTCAAGCACGCGGTCATAATTCAATGCCACCGGAACAAAGACAACGTCCCGCCCGTTTGGCGAAGTTCCATCCAAAATATACTTTAGCAATCCAAGCTTGGGACGACCCAATGCGCCGGTCAGGCTTAACCCGCCTTCGGGGAACATCGCTTGCGTCACCCCAGCCTCGGTCGAGTGACGGACGTAACATGAAAGCACTTGACGATAGAGCTCGCTGCCTGACTTTCGCCGGATGAAATACGCACCCATAGCTTGGATAAGTCGGCTTAGCGGCCAAACCCGCGCCCATTCTCCTACTGCATAGGACAAGGCCGAATGCCGTGCAGCAAGGTAAGTCACCAGCACATAGTCCATATTGCTACGGTGGTTCATCACAAAAACTACGGTGGCCTCGGGATCAATGCCGTCGATGGCGGCTTCATCCTGATAGCTGAGGCGAACGTCATAAAACGTATTGCTAATAAGACGAGCCAGACGAATGGCAAAACTGAAATAGGCAAAGGCCGAAAACGACGGAACAATTTCGCGCGCATAGCGGCGCGCCTGTTCAAAGGCTACGGCTTCGGGGATTCCTTCCTCGCGAGCATGTCGCTGCACAGCCTGCCCGACCTGCGGATCATAAATCAGCCGCTGAATCATGTCGTGCCGCCGTGCGAGTTTGAACGGCTGGATGGGCCGTTGCAGCCGCTTGTTCAGACGGGCAACGGCACGCTCTAAACGGCGGCGAAAAAACCATCGAACGGATGGGAACAAGAAATGCGAAGCCAGTGTGACCATGGCAAAAATCACGATCAGCAAAAAAAGCCAAAGCGGAAGTTCGACGGTTTGCGTCATCCGAACACAGTGCCACCAATCGGACCGGCTCACAATCTGAACAATCGCGATATGCCGCAACGCAGCGAATTGACATATCCCGAAAATTGCGCTTTAGAACCCAGTGACGAAATTTTATTGCCCACCGACACACGAGGCTCCTCATGACGCAGATGCAGAAAGATCGACCCTGGCTCATCCGGACCTATGCTGGTCATTCCACCGCCAAAGCATCTAACGCGCTGTATCGGGGAAATCTGGCCAAAGGTCAGACAGGGCTGTCGGTGGCTTTCGATTTGCCTACACAAACCGGCTATGACAGCGACCATACTTTGGCACGTGGCGAGGTGGGCAAAGTGGGCGTGCCGGTTTGTCATCTGGGCGACATGCGGGTTCTGTTCGAGCAAATTCCTCTGGAACAGATGAACACATCGATGACAATCAACGCGACTGCGCCCTGGCTGCTGGCGCTTTACATCGCGGTGGCCGAGGAACAGGGGGCTGATGTTTCCAAACTGCAAGGCACAGTGCAGAACGATCTGATCAAGGAATATCTAAGCCGAGGCACTTATGTCTGCCCGCCGAAACCCTCGCTGAAGATGATCGCGGATGTGGCTGAATACTGCTACACAAATGTGCCGAAATGGAACCCAATGAATGTGTGTTCCTATCACTTGCAAGAAGCCGGTGCGACACCCGAACAGGAGCTGTCCTATGCGCTAGCCACCGCCATCGCCGTGCTGGACGAGCTGCGCCCACGCGTGCCAACCGAGGATTTTCCTGCGGTTTGCGGCCGTATTTCGTTTTTTGTGAATGCAGGCATCCGGTTTGTTACCGAAATGTGCAAAATGCGCGCATTTGTCGATCTTTGGGATGAAATACTGCAACAAAGATATGCCGTTGAAGACCCTAAGTTCCGCCGATTCCGCTATGGCGTGCAGGTGAACTCACTGGGCCTGACCGAACAGCAGCCAGAAAACAATGTCTACCGCATTCTGATCGAGATGCTGGCAGTAACCCTATCCAAAAAGGCGCGCGCCCGGGCGGTTCAGCTTCCAGCTTGGAACGAAGCCTTGGGCCTGCCGCGCCCATGGGATCAGCAATGGTCGATGCGGATGCAGCAGATACTGGCCTACGAGACGGACCTTCTTGAATATGGCGATCTCTTCGACGGAAACCCGGCGGTGGATGCAAAAGTCGAAGAATTGAAAGACGGCGCACGGGCTGAACTGGCCAATCTGGATTCAATGGGCGGGGCCGTTGCCTCGATCGAATACATGAAATCGCGCTTGGTGGATTCAAACGCAGAACGTCTGAACCGGATCGAGCGGAACGAAACAGTGGTTGTCGGCGTGAACAAATGGACCGAAGGTGAACCGTCTCCGCTTCAGACCGAAGATGGTGGTATTATGGTCGTCGACCCCGCCGCCGAACAAGAGCAGATCAATCGTCTGAATGAATGGCGCGCCGAACGCGACAGCGCAGTGGTTGCTGCTGCACTAGCCGCCCTGCGCGAGGCCGCGCAGACAGGCGCAAATGTGATGGAGCCATCCATCGCTGCCGCCAAGGCCGGTGTTACAACAGGCGAATGGGCCGAGGAAATGCGCAAAGTCTATGGCACTTATCGCGGCCCGACCGGGGTGTCTGGTTCGGTCTCGAACAAGACCGAAGGGCTTGAAGACTTGCGTGCCGCCGTTGATGCAGTCAGCGACAAACTGGGGCGTCGCCTCAAATTTTTGGTCGGCAAGCCAGGTCTCGATGGCCATTCGAATGGTGCCGAGCAGATCGCCTTCCGCGCGCGGGATTGCGGCATGGATATCAGCTACGATGGTATCCGCCTGACACCAGAAGAGATAGTGACCGCTGCTGCAGAAGACGATGCGCATGTCATCGGGTTGTCGATTCTATCTGGCAGCCATCTGCCCTTGGTTGAAGACGTACTGGCCCGATTGCGCGAAGCCGGATTGACCCACATTCCGGTTGTAGTGGGTGGAATTATTCCCGACGAGGATGCAGAGAGGTTGAAATCAATGGGCGTGTCAAAGGTTTACACCCCTAAAAACTTCGAATTGAATGCGATTATGGGTGACATTGTTACTCTTGTTGATCCGCAAAACCTCGCGGCCGAATAACAGTCACTTTACCAGATAAATTCTCCGTCTATATCCCCTTACTATTAGGGATAGATTATGTCGTCCTTTGGAATTAGGGTGCGCGCTTGCACCCACCACCAAAACACACTCACGGAGAAGAACAATGGGCATGAATCTTGAAAAGATGTCGCGAAAAGATCTTCTGGAATTGCGCGGCAGTGTCGAAAATGCACTTGTTAATGCAGAAAAACGGGAACGCAAGGAAGCTTTGATGGCGGCCGAAAAAGCTGCAGCAGCATTCGGTTTCTCACTGTCTGAGTTGTCAAGTGATGCACCACGTGGCGCAAAAGGGACCAAAGCCAAGCCCAAGTACCGCAATCCCGCTGCGCCAGAACAGACCTGGACCGGGCGTGGCCGTAAGCCTCAGTGGATTCACGATGCATTGAAAGCAGGCGCCGATATCTCTGATTTGGAAATCTAGCTGGGGCTTGCCTAGGAATGACAATTCATATTGGCGCTGAAAAAGGCGAAATTGCAGAAACCGTTCTTTTGCCCGGCGATCCTTATCGGGCAAAATGGGCGGCTGAGACGTTTCTGGAAGACGTCAAGCAGGTCAATAACGTGCGCGGAATGCTGGGTTTCACCGGCAACTGGAAAGGGAACGCTGTCACAATTCAGGGCAGCGGTATGGGTATGCCATCCCTTTCGATCTACGTGAACGAGTTGATCCGGGACTTTGATGCAAAAACCCTGATCCGTATTGGATCATGCGGCGGGATGCAGGACAAAGTGAAAGTGCGGGATGTCATTCTGGCGATGACATCGACCACCCTCAGCACGCCATCCCGTGGCATCATGAAAGAGATGAACTTTGCCCCGTGCGCTGATTGGGGCCTACTACAGGCCGCTGTTGCCGCAGCTAAGGCAAAAGGCACCCCGACCCATGTCGGCGGGATCTATTCGTCTGATGTCTTTTATGACGAACGTCCTGACCTGAATGAACAAATGGTGCGTCACGGCATTCTTGGTGTCGAGATGGAGGCAGCCGAACTATACATCCTGGCCGCGCGCCACCAGTGCCGGGCCCTGGCTGTGCTGACCGTATCGGATCATTTGTTGACCGGAGAGGCCCTACCGTCGGCCGACCGCGAAAGCAGCTTTGGCGATATGGTCGAGATTGCATTGCAGGCGGCATTCCCGGAAGCTGGATAACAGCATCGGGAAGGTAGCAGACCCGGCCGATTTCTAGTCATCGCTTGTCTTGCGCCGACAAATTGTTGGGCTATCAGACCCCTCTTCTTTCGCGCCACAAAAAGCGCAGATCCAGACACCCTCGTTTCGGTGCTGACGCCACCGACAATCGCGGGTCAGCGAGGAAGATCGCGCGCGCCATAGGAAGTAAGCAAACACCCCAGCGGCTAGGAGAAGCAAGAGAATGGGCATACCACTGACTTGCCCATCCTATTCGTCTTTGGCAAGCCCAACATGAATCGCATCAGGCGGCGTTGGCGTACTCGAACAAGCGCGACTCGGGTTGTTTGTCCGCCAGCATGGGCTCCGGTGTATAGTAAGCCCAGGCCTGTTCAAGCAGTTTCAAGGCCTCGCCAGCGTTGATTTTCGGTTTAGGATTTTCTGTATTCATCGGAGTGATCCTGACTCAATCTCATCACTCCTCCCTTCTTTGAAATTAGGACAGGGCCACTGGCCCTGCACCCCCCTATTTTCGCAAGCTGGGCATGCACTTGCTGCAAGTCAACAAATGCAACTGCGTATCAAACGGCGCGATCGACCATCATCTTTTTTATCTCAGCAATCGCTTTGGCCGGGTTCAGACCCTTCGGGCAGGTCTTGGCACAGTTCATAATGGTATGGCAGCGATACAGTTTGAACGGGTCTTCCAACTCATCCAGGCGCTCGCCCGTTGCCTCATCCCGGCTGTCGATGATCCAGCGATAGGCGTGTAGCAACGCGGCAGGGCCAAGATACCGATCACCGTTCCACCAATAGCTGGGGCACGAGGTCGAGCAGCTGGCACACATTACGCATTCATATAGGCCATCAAGTTTCTTGCGATCTTCGATGGATTGCTTCCACTCTTTCGCCGGGCGGTTGGTCTTGGTCTCAAGCCACGGCATGATGCTGGCATGCTGAGCGTAGAAATGGGTCAGATCGGGGATCAGGTCTTTCACCACAGGCATATGCGGAAGGGGGTAAATCTTCACGTCGCCCTTGATCTCATCCATGCCATAGATACAGGCGAGAGTGTTGATTCCGTCGATATTCATCGCACAGGACCCACAGATGCCTTCGCGGCAAGACCGGCGAAAGGTCAGGGTCGGATCAATCTCGTTTTTGATCTTGATCAGCGCGTCCAGAACCATGGGACCACATGTGTCCATGTCAACGAAATACGTATCCACGCGCGGGTTCTGCCCATCATCCGGGTTCCAGCGGTAAATCTGAAACTTACGCACATTGCTGGCGCCCTCTGGCTTGGGCCAGGTCTTTCCGGTGGTGATCCGGGAATTCTTGGGCAGGGTCAGTTGAACCATGTCAATTCTCCATTCAGCACAAGGCCGCCATTCAGCCTGTCTGGGCGTGCGCGGACGCCCCTCGATTATAATGTCCCCAATGGACAGTGTTCACGTCAAAATCCGGAGCAAGCAGATCCGCAATGATCTGCGGCTCGTCCGTGTCTATGTCAAAGCGCAGAAATCGGGGGTTGCCATCGAAATGCACTTCAACCTCGGCATGGTGCACGTCATACATATGCGCCCAGCCTTGTTTTACTTCTTCTGCTGTAAGACCATTGGCATTGCAGCATTTTTCAAGATACGCGCCACCGGAATGGAGCGCGCGCGAAGATACCCAGTCATCCCGGTTGCGCGTATTCAGTATAAAGTACGCGTCGGGGTAGGCCCTATGCAGGTCCCGAAAGAATCGCGCACCATCCAGCATGAATCGTACGTTCACAAAAGCGATGTCGGTAAACGCCCGGGCTTGGCCAAACCCGTCCAACGGCTTACGACCCATGGCGATATTCGTCACCATCCGATGAGCGATGTTGCTGCCATCGCCATCCACCCAATGCAAAGACTGGATCCCGCTGTTTTGAAACAGCTTGTGGAAGGACGTCGTGGCACAACGGTTTAATCCGATCAGGATGATTTTTGGATCGCTTTGCGCGGAATGCAGCACTTCAACAGTCATGGCCGACACCAGGCACAACAGGACTTGCAATGGCTTGTGGCCTTCGTGACGTCCTTAGGTATTTGGCGCGTGTACACCATTGCCTGATCTCCGCGCTCCTTAGAACGTGCGCGCTTTGGGCGCGATTTTGTTAAGGCTGATGCCCCCTGCATCCTCAGTGGTCAGAGGATCAACGATCACCGGACGATAGCTAAGAGCGACCTTGTTGCCATCAACACGGGATACGGTGTGGACGCGCCAGTTTTTGTCATCACGCTCGGCGAAATCCTCATGCGCATGCGCACCGCGAGATTCCTTGCGGGCTTCGGCACCAACGATGGTGGCCAGCGCGCTTGGCATCAGGTTGGTCAGTTCCAACGACTCCATAAGGTCGCTGTTCCAGACCAAGGAGCGGTCAGTGACTTTAAGGTCATCCATCTTGGCAGCAATCTCGGTCATCTTCTCGACGCCTTCAGCCATGGTTTTGGCAGTCCGGAAAACAGCGGCATCTGCCTGCATTGTCTTCTGCATCTCGAGACGCAGATCGGCGGTCGCAACGGAACCACTGGCGTTACGCACCTCGTCAAAGCGATCAAATGCCTTGTCCACAGAACTCTGGTTCAAAACCGGGTTTGCCGAGTCGGCATCCACGACTTTCCCCGCACGGATCGCCGCCGCACGACCAAACACAACAAGGTCAATCAGCGAGTTTGATCCGAGCCGGTTTGCCCCGTGTACAGATGCGCACCCAGCCTCGCCCACGGCCATCAGGCCCGGGACCACGGCGGTTGGATCGTCCGCAGTCGGATTCAGAACCTCACCCCAATAGTTGGTCGGGATACCGCCCATGTTATAGTGCACGGTCGGCAGAACCGGGATCGGTTCTTTGGTGACGTCGACACCAGCAAAGATCTTCGCGCTTTCTGAAATCCCCGGCAGGCGTTCGGCCAAAGCTTCGGCTGGCAGGTGGCTGAGGTTCAGGTGAATGTGATCGCCTTCCTTACCCACACCGCGCCCTTCGCGGATTTCCATCGTCATGGACCGCGAGACATAGTCGCGCGGCGCCAGGTCCTTGTACTGGGGCGCGTAGCGCTCCATGAACCGCTCACCTTCCGAGTTCGTCAGGTATCCACCTTCGCCGCGTGCACCTTCTGTGATCAGGCAGCCCGAGCCGTAGATGCCAGTTGGATGGAACTGCACAAACTCCATGTCTTGTAGGGCCAACCCGGCGCGCGCAACCATACCGCCGCCATCACCCGTGCAGGTATGGGCCGAGGTCGCACTGAAATAGGCCCGGCCGTAACCGCCCGTTGCCAGCACCACCATCTTGGCGTTGAACACATGCATGGTGCCGTCATCCAACTTCCAGCAGACAACACCCTGACATTGCCCATCCTCGGACATGATCAGATCGATGGCGAAGTATTCAATGTAGAACTCAGCGTTGTTCTTGAGGCTTTGACCATACAACGTATGCAGGATCGCATGGCCGGTTCTGTCCGCGGCGGCACAGGTGCGTTGCACCGCAGGGCCTTCACCAAATTCGGTCGTGTGGCCACCAAATGGACGCTGGTAGATTTTGCCTTCTTCTGTCCGGCTGAAGGGCACGCCGTAATGCTCCAATTCGTAGACCGCCTTTGGGGCCTCACGCGCCAGATACTCCATCGCATCAGTGTCACCCAGCCAGTCCGAGCCCTTGACGGTATCGTACATGTGCCACTGCCAATGATCCGGACCCATGTTGGACAGCGACGCGGCAATGCCACCTTGAGCAGCAACTGTGTGCGAACGTGTCGGGAAAACTTTGGTCACACACGCGGTGCGCAATCCCTGTTCGGCCATGCCAAGCGTAGCTCGCAAACCGGCGCCGCCTGCGCCAACAACCACAACATCATAGTCGTGGGTTTCATATTCATATGCTTGTGTCATCGTTCTGGATCCTTAAGGCGCAGGTCAAAGGGCGAGCTTGATCAGCGCGAGAAGGCTCGCAGCGATCAACGTGTAGCAAAATGCCTGCGTGGCAACGATTGTCAGCTTTTCCGCGACACCGTGCACGTAGTCCTCAATCGCTTCCTGCGCTTCATGCATCAGTTGGATCAAACCAACGATCAGCGCCAAAGCCACGATAATTACCGGTATAGGCCGGCTGAAATAGGCCAGCACCTCTTGATAAGATCCGCCAATGCCTTTGCCCAGCGCGATCAGGAACAACGGAACCAGCACAACCATAATCATTGAGCGTACCATCATGCGCCAATGCCCTTGGGTTCCCGAGCCTCCGGCCCCCATCCCCTGCGCGCGCTTACGGTCTGTCAGATATCGCATCAATCCGTTCCTTACACGAAAAACACTGTGAGAATGGTCAGAACAGTGGCAAAGACGAACATGCCAATACCCATCTTTTCCGAAGTCTCTACATCCAGACAGTAGCCAAAGTCCCAGATGACGTGACGCAGACGACCCAGTGTGTGATACCAAAGCGCCCAGGTTGCGCCCAACAGAAGCAGATCGCCAAACCAACTGCGCAGAAAATTGTCTATCGGCACAAAGGCGGTTTCAGACGTTGCCGCAGCCAAAAGCCACCAGACAACCAATGGTGATAAAACCAAAACCGCAATTCCGGACAGTCGAACCATGATCGAAGACATGGAGGTCAACTGAGGACGATAAATCATTATGTGCGGTGAAAGTGGGCGGTTGCCCCGATTTACATCGGCCATGATGGCTCCTTTTCGGTTGGCTACAGACGGTTTTACCGTTTTTTCCCACTGTGTCACGTGCTGCAGGTGCAAAAGTGCTCAAATTCGGCTCAAAAACGCAGTTTAGCAAGTTATGTGATCGCACCAAATAAACTCGTGATCACAAAACCCATTCCACATCTTCAATGTTAGCGTTTTCAAGGGCCAAGCATTGTGATCACGAATCTTCGATGCTTCACTTCAACCCGACCGTTTGCTCTACGACTTCGCGCAACAGCTTTTTTCGTATTCGTTCCGGGTAGTCTTCAAACCCAGACGCAGAAACCACAAAAGCCCCTTCTCCGACGATCACATTCTCAAAGAAATACGCCGTCAGGTCAGGCTCGCTTTCTTCGATGGCGATTGCATTGACTGTAACCCCCCGATTGCGCAACACGCTGTGCACCTTCGTGGGTTCGACACCCTCATTCGAAACCCCATCCCCCGATAGGTCTATCAAGTGGCGCTTACACTCCGAGACCGATTCAAAACTGTCCATTGTCTTTTCGAGCGCTTCGCCAATGGCAGTAGAAAAGTTGCGCCAAACCCTTGGATCCGAGGCAACTTGTGCGGCAAAGCCATCCAGTGCGCGGAAACTGTCGATCTGAGTCCAGGGAACCGTGATCTTTTGGCGCGACGCGCCCGTCCATTGCACCAGCATCAATTGCGCCTGCCCCCTGACCAGCGCTTCGGAGACAATAGGGTCACGCAAACCAGCGGCAAGGCCGTCCATCTGAATGCGAAATTCTTTGCTGTCGACCGAGCCCGACACATCAACCGCCAGCGCCAATGCCAGATCACAAGCCCATGCAGGCGGGGCGAGAGACAGGCAGACAGCAAGTGTTCGTAGTGAGACCATAACCGCACGTTAGCACGTATCGTAAAATCTGCAGTCACATGAATGTAATCAAGCCGCAGGCATCTGGTGGCCAGACGTTAGATCGGCATCAATGCCCAATAATCCAGATCCAACAAAACGTCAGGAAAGTACTTTCCGTCCTCGTTGCGCAACGCGAAAGGCGGCCCACCCTTGGTCGCCACCAATCGCAGGCGAACTGCGCCAACGCACGGAACGCCTGTCTCGGCCTTGTCCAGCACTTCAGACCAGGCCTTGATCGTATCACCTGCAAAACATGGGTTGGCGTGGGCACCGCCATTCAGACCCACGATCATCTGGGCATTTGCCAGCCCGTTGAAAGACAACGCGCGCGCCATCGAGATCACATGGCCACCGTAGATCAGACGCCCGTCGGGGCGGAAGGTCAGATCGAAGTGTACCTTGGCCGTATTTTGCCAAAGGCGGGTGGCCAGCATGTGCTCGGCCTCTTCTATTGTCACCCCATCCACGTGATCAATGGTTTCGCCGATCTCGTAGTCGCCCCACCTGTGCGCCTCACCGGACTGAACAAAACTGTAGTTAGAAAAGTCCAAACCCTGCGGGATCATCAGATCTTCAGCGGCGAGCGCTTTCTTCAGCTCTGGAACAACCGTCTCAGGTGCAGGTGCATTCAGGTTCGATTTGCGCACCATAACCCAGCGGACGTATTCGATAACAACGTCGTCGCGCTGGTTTAATCCGCGCGTGCGCACCCAAACAACGCCGGTTTTACCATTCGAGTTCTGCTTGACGCCGATCACTTCGGATTCTGATCGCAGCGTATCACCGGGATAAACAGGTTGCAGCCAGCGGCCTTCGGCATATCCCAGATTTGCCACCGCATTCAGTGAAACATCAGGCACCGTCTTGCCAAACACCACGTGAAATGCGGCCAGGTCATCAATCGGGCTTTCAGGCAAGCCGCAGTTCCGGGCAAATTCATCCGACGAATAAAGCGCGTGCCGCGCAGGATAAAGCGCGTGGTACAGCGCCCGCTCTCCGGCCGTCACGGTGCGCGGTACAGCATGGCGCAAAACTTGCCCTACGGAGTAATCTTCAAAGAAACGGCCCGGATTGGTCTTTGCCATTATTGCTGCCCCAGTTTCATGTCAGAGGAATAGTCAGCCTGAACATCCTTGGTCACGGCCTGCGCGCAACGCATTACGTTATTGGCGCTGTCAAACGCGTAAGAGGGAGAGCCGTAAAGCTCCCACCCCTTGCCCAGCGCCTCCGAGACCTTGTGGCAGAAGGCTGAAGTGTCTTCCCCGGTCAGGAGGCGATAGAGTTTGGCCAAGATGTCAAATCCTTACGATGGGAAAGGGGAAGGGCCGACCAGCCCATGGATATAGCCGATCAGTCCGAGCAGCACGATCGAGGCCACAAAGAACATCGCGTCCTTGCCATAAGTACCGGGCTCACCGGGTGTCCAATCAGGTTCAGAGCGGTTGATCACAATCACTTCGGCAACCGCCCAAGCCAACAGACCGCCAAACAGAACGATCGAAGCCAAATCACCGTTCACCAGCAGGTGGGCAAAGGCCCAGAGCTTGAAACCGCTCAACATGGGGTGGCGCATATTGTTCAGCAGACGACCTTTGGCGCCAGCCGGGCTCATCATATAGATCGCAATCAACACCAATAGATTGTTGATATGGATCATAAACACCGGCGGTGCCCAGACATAGATAAAGTCCGTCATGCGATAGCCGAAGACCATCAGCAAGATCGACACGACCAGAGCCAGAGCAACCACACCCTTCCCGGCATCGCCCATCGCGGCCCGTTGTTGGGGCATCAATCGTTTGAAGAAATGCGCGGCCCACCAAAGCGCCACGCCCAGAATCAGTAGAACAAAGCCCATTGCTGGCTTACCCCGCTTGCAATGATGAAATCGCCTCTGCTTTTGCCAGAGTTTCACGTGCAGTTGCAACGTGCAGGCTCTCTACGATTTTACCGTCGACCACGGCGACGCCCTGTCCTTGGCTTTCGACCTCTTCAAACGCCGCGATCTGCCGACGCGCCAGGTCGATCTCGTCATCGGACGGAGCGAAAGCAGCATTCGTCACATCAACCTGTGCCGGGTGAATCAGTGTCTTGCCGTCAAAGCCCATATCGCGGCCTTGCGCACATTCGGCGGCAAGCCCTTCCATATCCTTGAACGCGTTGTACACACCATCGACAATGATCAGACCTCCGGCCTTGGCGGCCAGAACACACAGGCCCAGTGAGGTCATCAGTGGCAAACGATCGGGGCGAAAATGCGCCTGAAGCTCTTTGCTCAGATCGTTGGTGCCCATGACGAACCCGGTGATACAGGGGTGGGCAGCGATCTCTGCCGCGTTCAGCATACCGCGCGGCGTTTCCATCATCGCCCAGATCGGCAGATCGCCGGTGATCCCAGCCAACGCGTCAACGTCTGCGGCAGAGTTTACTTTGGGCAGCAGGACCACATCTGCATCCATGTCACGCACTGCTTCGGCATCTGCACGACCCCATTCGGTATCCAGCCCGTTGATGCGAACGATCTTGACCCGCGCGCCATATCCATCAGCGGCCAATGCGGCCTTAAGCGTTGCGCGCGCGTTGGACTTTTCATCGGCCGCTACAGCATCTTCCAGATCAAAAATGATCGCATCAACCGGCAGGTTGCGCGCCTTATCCAGGGCGCGCTCTTTCGAGCCAGGTATGTAAAGCACCGAACGGTACGGGCGTTGACGCGGATCCATCGACCCCTCCCCAAGAAATAATGTTGCGCGGAATGGGGCATTTTTTTCAGGAAAGTTCAAGACCAAAATTGCCGCATTGCAGCATTACCCGCCAAAGCGACGCAACGTGCGTTGCCTTTACCCAATCTCCGAACCCTCGCGGCAGGCTTACTGGCATAGGTGGCAGAAGGGGCCTGAGATGAAAACGAAACTGATCAAAATGACCATGGGGTTAGGGATCATGGCGCTGGCAGCGCAGCAGTTGCAGGCTCAGCCGCGCAACTGCGCACCCCGGGAAGACGTGATCAAGCGGCTTGAAGAAATTTACGGAGAAACCCGCAAAGGGATCGGCATTGCCAGACGCGGCGCGTTGATGGAGGTGTTCGCCTCGGATGAGACCGGTAGCTGGACAATCACAGTTACTCTGCCGGGCGGTGCCACTTGCCTTGTAGCATCGGGCCAGTCCTACGAAACCCTCGCTGATGCGTTGCCGGCGCAAGGCAAGGACGCCTGAATTCAGGTCACGGCATCCCAGATCAGCTTGGTGCCTGTCATCGTCAGCAAAAAATAAGCGATGCCAAAGAACACGCGTTCGGACATCATGAAATGCGCCCGAACGCCCAGCCATGCGCCGAGTACTGCGAATGGCGCGAGCAGAAGATTTGCCCAGGCCGTTTGCAGCGTGAACAGACCCAGATACGCATAAGGCACAAACTTGGCGACATTGATGACCCAGAACACCAAAACGGTCGACGCTTGGTATTCAGTTTTCGACAGGCGCTGTGACAGCAAATAGACTGCGGCGGGTGGTCCACCCGCATGGCTGACAAAGCTTGTGAACCCGGCAACCAAACCGGCAAACAGCCCGGCCGAAGATGGCAAGCGTTTTGCGGAAACACGGGCCCAGCCTCGGGATTGACTGATGTGCCAGATCACGAATCCAACCGAAATCGCTCCTATCAGCAGGCGCAGAACATCGTCGTCAGTTGCGCGGAACAGCCCCGCGCCCAGCGCCACGCCTGGTACTGCGCCCAATATCAGCAAACGGGAATCCGGCCAATTCCAGCGCTTCCAATACGGCCCCAATGTTGCAACATCGATGATCATCAGGATCGGAAGCATCAAGGCGAGCGCCTGCCCCGGCTCCAGAATAATGGCCAGAATCGACGATGACGCAAACGCCACGCCCGAGCCGAACCCACCCTTCGAAATGCCCGCAAAGATCACAGCTGGGATCGCCACGGCAAAAAACATCAAGTTCATCTCGAACATGTGGCAGCCCCAAAACGGTATATTTCGTAAGCCGTTTAGCGCAATCGGTGGGGCGGGTGCAAACGGTATGCGGTGGCATGCCACGTTGCAGAACCCTTGCGCAATGTTGATTTAGCGACTAGCACAACCGCGATTTCAAAACCGACCGGAGATATTCCAAATGGCCAGACCCAAGATCGCGCTGATCGGCGCAGGTCAGATCGGCGGCACGCTCGCCCACCTCGCAGCAATGAAGGAACTTGGTGACGTTGTCCTGTTTGACATCGCCGAGGGTACTCCGGAAGGTAAAGCGCTGGACATCGCCGAATCCGGCCCGTCCGAAGGGTTCGACGCCTCTCTGAAAGGCACCCAGTCTTACGAAGATATCGCAGGCGCGGATGTTTGCATCGTGACTGCCGGTGTCCCCCGCAAGCCGGGCATGAGCCGCGACGACCTGCTGGGCATCAACCTGAAGGTCATGAAATCGGTTGGCGAAGGCATCGCGGCCCACGCCCCTGACGCGTTTGTCATCTGCATCACCAACCCGCTGGACGCGATGGTCTGGGCCCTGCGCGAGTTTTCCGGCATGCCCCATCGCAAGGTCTGTGGCATGGCTGGCGTTCTGGATTCGGGCCGCTTCGCGCATTTCCTGTCGGAGGAATTCAACGTCTCCATGCGCGACGTCACTGCCTTTGTTCTGGGTGGTCACGGCGATACCATGGTGCCGTCAGTGCGTTATTCGACCGTTGCCGGCATTCCATTGCCCGATCTGGTCGAGATGGGCTGGACGACACAAGAAAAACTGGACGCCATCGTTCAGCGCACCCGTGACGGTGGTGCTGAAATCGTTGGTCTGCTGAAAACTGGCTCGGCGTTTTATGCTCCGGCGACGTCAGCCATCGAAATGGCCGAAGCCTATCTGAAAGACCAGAAACGCGTTCTGCCTTGCGCGGCCTATTGCGACGGGGAACTGGGCGTCGAAGGCATGTATGTGGGCGTACCCACCGTGATCGGCGCGGGTGGCATCGAACGCATCGTCAACATCACCCTGAACGAAGAAGAGCAGGCCGGTTTCGACAATTCGGTCAACGCCGTAAAAGGCCTGATCGAGGCGTGCAAGGGCATCGACAGTTCGTTGGGTTAATCCACCAAGCATCAGACCATTTGAACCGGCCTGACTTTGGGCCGGTTTTTTTGTTTTCATTCGTTCCGATGTGACCACAAAGCTAAGTCGGGAATGTTGGCGCAAACGTCGCAAATACCTTTTTTGAATATGATTTTTCTGCCAACAGCCAATTGTTCGAATCACACATGCCACCTGGTGTTGTTTGTGATCACACCCCAAAATCCCGTGATCACAAATACCGAAAATCTTCGTGAAAAACCCCTTCACTGTCAAAAAACCCTTTAAACTTATCCCTTAGGCACCCCTATAACGGAATAAATCGCAGTCAGACGGGACAGTTTCGATGAACATTCACGAATATCAGGCCAAAGCCCTCCTCCGCAGCTATGGCGCACCGGTGTCGGACGGCCGCGCCGTATTGCGCGCCGAAGAAGCCAAAACCGCAGCTGGAGAGCTGGACGGACCACTTTGGGTGGTTAAGGCGCAGATCCACGCAGGTGGCCGCGGCAAGGGGTCGTTCAAAGAGGCTGACGCTGGCGAAAAAGGCGGTGTCCGCTTGACCAAGTCGGTCGAAGAGGCCTCGGAGGAGGCCAAGAAGATGCTGGGCCGCACTCTTGTGACCCATCAGACCGGCCCGGCGGGCAAGCAGGTCAACCGCATCTATATCGAGGCCGGGTCCGGCATCGAGACCGAGATGTATCTGGCCCTGCTGGTGGATCGCCAAACCAGCCGCATCTCATTCGTCTGCTCGACCGAAGGCGGCATGGATATCGAAGAAGTGGCCGCTGCAACGCCCGAGAAAATCCTGTCCTTCTCGGTTGACCCTGCAACCGGCTATCAGCCCTACCACGGACGCCGCATCGCCTTTTCGCTGGGTCTGAAGGGCGCGCAGGTCAAGCAATGCGTCAAACTGATGAGCCAGCTCTATGCCGCCTTCGTCGAGAAGGACATGGAGATGCTGGAAATCAACCCTCTGATCGTCTCGGACAGCGGTGATCTCAAAGTGCTCGACGCCAAAGTCAGTTTTGATGGCAACGCGATGTACCGCCACCCGGATATTTCAGAACTGCGCGACACCACCGAAGAAGATTCCAAGGAACTGGAAGCCAGCAAATACGACCTGAACTACATCGCGCTGGATGGTGAGATCGGGTGCATGGTCAACGGCGCCGGTTTGGCGATGGCGACGATGGACATCATCAAGCTGTATGGTGCCGAACCTGCCAACTTCCTCGACGTGGGCGGCGGTGCGACCAAAGAGAAAGTGACCGAAGCATTCAAGATCATCACCTCAGACGACAACGTGAAAGGCATTCTGGTCAACATCTTCGGCGGCATCATGCGCTGTGACGTAATTGCCGAGGGCGTGGTCGCTGCGGTGAAAGAGGTCGGCCTGCAGGTTCCGCTGGTCGTGCGTCTGGAAGGCACGAATGTCGAGAAGGGTAAAGAGATCATCAATACCTCGGGTCTGGACGTGATCGCGGCGGATAACTTGAAAGATGGGGCCGAGAAGATCGTTAAGGCGGTTAAGGGGTAGTCAATGAAGATTGGACTTAAAGCCGTTGCTTTGGTGTTTGCCGCGGCCTTGTCAGGTTGCGGCGCGCCGTCACCAGAGAAAATTGCTGAGGCGTCATTTACTTTCTCAGAAACGAATAAACCTGTTCAGCTGTTTTCTGACGTCTGCTTAAAAACGCTTCCAAGTTTCGATACGTTCTTAAATGCTGTGCAGAAACAGGGTCTGGAACCTTCCACTCCAATAGGAGGGCACGATGCATATATGGCTTCAGGCGACAAGTTCTTGGTAGCGACAGTTTTTGACGAAGATGACATGTCGGCATGCGCCGTCGCCTTTCTTGGGAGTGCGAACAGCAAGCAAATCGGAGAATTGTTCCTTCAAGAGGCTTCAAAACGAACTGGAGGAAAACCTCAGAAGCAATTTCCAAGCGGACGGTATAATTACGCCTATCAACTCAAAAATGGCAGCTTATTGGTTTACGAAGTTAAAAAACCAAGCGGGCAAGTTCGCCATTTTGTCTTCGTAACAAAACCCATCTCCAGAAAGGAAGTCGCAAGCTACATCTACAACTGACGCCTGAGTGAATAGCGGGGCCGTCTCTGCTTTAAGGAATGAACTTCAGCAGATGCTGCCGTTGTCAAAAGGAAAATGCCAAATGACTGCTCCCATCGGAGAAAATATCAATGTGGTCTGTCCGGACTTTATTAGTTCGCAGGGCAGATTGATATGATGCGCACTGCTTGAACTGTTTGGAACCGTCTGAATCCATGACCATCCCCATCTTCCTCATAGGCCTCGAACGCGCCACTGGACGGGCGCGCTTGATGGAGCAGGAGCTGCAGAAAGCAGGTCTGTCGGCGACGCGGGTCAACGCTGTTGATTGTGATGCGGCAACACGCCAGGATTTTCTGCGCGATTGTCGGGAAGAAGGGCCATGGGGCTACTTCCACACCAAAGATATGGCCTGCACGCTGAGCCATGCCAAAGCGTGGGAAGCCCTGATTGCTTCGGGCGCGGAACAGGCGCTGATCCTTGAGGATGATGTCTTTCTGACGCCAGAACTGGCCGATTGGCTGAAGGACACCGCGTGGTGGCCCGCAGATGCGGATATCGTCCGGTTCGAACGCTGGCGCAGCACAAAGCTCTACGTTGCGCTTGGGCGTAAAGGGTCGTCGCATTTGGGGCGGGACCTGCGTCAGATACGGTCGCGCTATCCCGGCGGGGCCGCCTATGCCTTAACCCGCAAGGCCGCGCAGCACTTTCTTGCGCAAAAGCCTTTTGACATCACGCTTGATGCCCTGTTGTTCAACCCGTCCGCATCAGCTGCGGCACGTCAGGTCAATATCTATCAGGTCATCCCGGCCATGGTCGAACAGGGCAATGAAGCCCCCGGAGAGGTTCAGATGGGCGCGCCGCGCCAACGCCCCACCGGATGGCCGCTGTTCCGACAGAAGGTCCGGCGCGGGATCGCCGAGATCGACGGAGGGGTCCGGACCATCGCCAATCTGGCACTGGGCCGTGCCACTCTCGAAAAAATAGACTACGCGCCGCAGGTTCTGCCGGACGCGCAACCCAATCAAACCAGCACCGCCTAAGGAAAGGGACATCATGGCAGTCCTCATTGACGAAAATACCAAAGTGATCTGTCAGGGCTTTACCGGCTCGCAGGGCACATTCCACTCTGAACAGGCCATCGCCTATGGCACCAAGATGGTCGGCGGTGTGACCCCCGGCAAGGGCGGGATGACCCATCTTGACCTGCCCGTGTTCAACTCGGTCCACGAGGCCAAGCATTTGACCGAGGCCAATGCCTCGGTGATCTATGTGCCGCCGCCGTTTGCCGCGGATTCGATCCTCGAAGCGATCGATGCCGAGATGGAGGTGATCGTCTGCATCACCGAAGGTATCCCGGTTCTGGACATGATGAAGGTGAAGCGCGCGCTGGAAGGTTCAAGCTCGCGTCTGATCGGCCCGAACTGCCCCGGTGTCATCACGCCCGACGCCTGCAAGATCGGCATCATGCCTGGCCACATCCACAAGCGTGGCTCGGTCGGGGTAGTGTCGCGCTCGGGCACCCTGACCTATGAGGCGGTCAAGCAGACCACCGATGTGGGTCTTGGCCAGTCCACCTGCGTGGGCATCGGCGGCGACCCGATCAAGGGCACCGAGCATATCGACGTGCTGGAATGGTTCCTGGCCGATGACGAAACAGAGTCGATCATCATGATCGGTGAGATCGGTGGCTCCGCCGAAGAAGAAGCCGCACAGTTCCTGGCGGATGAGGCCAAGAAGGGCCGCAAAAAGCCAACCGCGGGTTTCATCGCAGGCCGCACAGCCCCTCCGGGCCGCCGCATGGGCCACGCGGGCGCGATTGTCGCCGGTGGCAAAGGCGGCGCCGAGGACAAGATCGAAGCCATGCGCTCGGCCGGTATCGTCGTGGCCGAAAGCCCGGCGCAGCTGGGTGAGGCGGTGCTGGAAGCGATTGGGTAAGTGATCAACGACCGGGCATATGCTCTGAGGGCGGCGCCCGGCCCGAGGGTGGGCGAGAAGCGCCCGCCCTTAGGAAGAATTGTGAGGCAAGTTGTGTCGGCACGCCGGATTTGCTTGACAATCATTGCTTGTATGATGCTCGCCGCGCCAAACCAAGTTCAAGCTGCCTCTGATGATGCCTTTGGTATCGAAATAGCCAAGCTGTGCCGAAGCCTTGTTCAGTCAGATAGACCAATTGCCGAAGGTCTACTCAACAACGGATTTGCTTTGGCTGAGGGTGCGGCCTTGGATGCGGTTGCGGAACTCATGAGTTATAGGCGGCGACTTGAACGGGCCGCTGGTACTACATACGTGCCTGATCCAGAAGATTTTCCAACTGAAAAAGACAAGGCGTTGGCGACACTTAGGAGCTTGAAAAAGATCTCATTCACGAGTGTTCTGATCCATCCTGAGCGTCCTGATTATTATGTAAACACCCAAGAGAAACCAAAGCGAACCTGTAGCTTCACCTATGTTGGTAGCGTTACTGACTGGCCTCAGCGCCTCGGGTTCACAAGCGAAAACTCCATCTCATTTGAAGAGCGGTTCGCTGAGGGCCGCGACTTGTCCGTGAAAGTCATACATGGTCCGAAGGACGGCAATTCAAATTTGGGACTGCTGATTGTGACCGGCCCAAGTCTCAATGCGGGTTCAGTTTTTGGTGGAACGGAGTTCGTAACCCGATGGTCGGTGAGCCCATGACATTCTCCGACGCCATCCGCACCTGTTTCGCCAAGTTCTTCACCTTCTCGGGTCGTGCCGCGCGGCCCGAATACTGGTTCTTTTTCCTGTTCATCGTGATCTGGAGCCTCATTGCCGGAATCGTCGATGCGCAGTTCTTCACCCAAGTTGCCGTGACCGAAACCGAAACATCCAAGTCCGTCGCCGCATCGTCTTCACAACCTGTCCAAAGCATCGTCAGCCTGATCGTCTTCTTCCCGCATCTCGCTGTCGCGTGGCGACGGATGCATGATACCGGGCGCAGTGGCCTCTACGCTTTGCTGCCAATCCTGCTGATCCTCAGCGCCTTTGTGACCCTGTTCTTCGGCATCGGCATCGCCTCCAGTTTCCAGCATGGCGGCAATCTGGACATCCTGTTCACCCGCGCCACTCTGCTGATCGTCATTCCGACACTGATCATCTTGTTTGTGTCGCCCCTCCTGGTTCTGAGGTGGCTGGCCCGCCCCAGCCAGCCAGGCACCAACCAATACGGTCCCAACCCATATGAGGTAGCCCAATGACCGAACAACTGCCCAACTCTGCCTTTCATGCCTCAAGCTTTATGCAAGGGCACAATGCCGAATATCTGGAGCAACTTTATGCCCAATATGCGAAAGACCCGGGCGCGGTGGATGCCGCGTGGGCCGATTTCTTTCGCCAGATGGGTGATGCCAAACCGGATGTTGAAAGAGAAGCCGAAGGACCATCCTGGGCGCGGACCGACTGGCCGCCAATGCCTACTGATGACCTCACCAGCGCTCTGACTGGCGAGTGGGTCGAGATCGACGCGAAGGCCGCCGGGGACAAGATCAAAGACAAGGCGGTGTCAAAGGGTGTTGAGGTTAGTGAAGACCAGATCAAACGCGCGGTTCTGGACAGCCTGCGCGCGCTGATGCTGATCCGGGCCTACCGCATCCGGGGCCATCTGGCCGCTGATCTGGATCCGCTGGGCATGCGGGCCGCCAGCACACATCCCGAGCTTGACCCAAAGACCTATGGGTTTGCCGAAGCCGATATGGACCGGCCGATCTTTATCGACAACGTTCTGGGTCTGCAGATGGCCTCGATGCGGCAGATTGTTGAGATCGTGAAACGCACCTATTGCGGCACCTTTGCGCTGCAATACATGCATATCTCGAACCCGGAAGAGGCCGCCTGGCTGAAAGAACGGATCGAGGGCTATGGCAAGGAAATCGCGTTCACCAAGGAAGGCCGTAAGGCGATCCTGAACAAGATGGTCGAGGCGGAAGGGTTCGAGAAGTTCCTGCATGTGAAATACATGGGCACCAAACGGTTCGGTCTGGACGGCGGCGAGGCGCTGATCCCGGCGATGGAACAGATCATCAAGCGCGGCGGTGCGCTTGGGGTTCGGGACATCGTGATCGGCATGCCCCACCGGGGCCGTCTGAACATTCTGGCCAATGTGATGCGCAAACCCTATCGCGCGATCTTCAACGAGTTCCAGGGCGGTAGCTTCAAGCCCGAAGACGTTGATGGCTCGGGCGATGTAAAATACCATCTGGGCGCATCATCGGATCGCGAATTCGATGGCAACTCGGTTCACCTGTCACTGACGGCAAACCCCAGCCACCTGGAAGCTGTAAACCCCGTTGTGCTGGGCAAGGTGCGGGCCAAGCAGGATCAGTTGAACGACACCGACCGAACTGCTGTGATGGGCATTTTGCTACATGGCGACGCGGCCTTTGCCGGACAGGGTGTTGTGGCCGAAGGGTTCGGTTTGTCTGGTCTGAAGGGCCATAAGACCGGTGGAACGATGCATATCGTAGTGAACAACCAGATCGGCTTTACCACCGCGCCGCATTTCAGCCGCTCAAGCCCCTACCCGACGGATATTGCCCTGATGGTCGAAGCGCCGATCTTCCACGTCAATGGCGACGACCCCGAGGCGGTGGTCCATGCGGCCAAGGTGGCAACCGAATTCCGGCAAAAGTTCCACAAGGACGTTGTCCTCGACATCTTCTGCTATCGCCGGTTCGGGCATAACGAGGGTGATGAGCCCATGTTCACCAACCCGATCATGTACAAGAAGATCAAAACCCATAAGACCACGTTGTCGATTTATACGGAACGGCTGGTCAAGGACGGGCTGATCCCAGAGGGTGAGATCGAGGATATGAAAGCCGCGTTCCAAGCGCATCTGAACGATGAGTTTGAGGCCGGCAAAGACTACAAGCCCAACAAAGCCGACTGGCTGGACGGGCGCTGGTCTCATCTAGACAAAAACAAAGATGAATATGTGCGTGGTGACACGGCGATTTCACCCGACACTCTGGCCGAAATCGGAAACGCACTGACCCACGCGCCGCAAGATGTCGCGCTGCACAAAACGGTCGGTCGCTTGCTGGATCACAAGAAACAGATGTTCGAATCCGGCAAAGGATTTGACTGGGCGACCGGTGAAGCGCTGGCCTTTGGTTCGCTTTTGACCGAGGGGTATCCTGTTCGACTGTCCGGGCAAGACGCCACACGCGGCACGTTCAGCCAGCGCCACTCCGGGTTCATCCATCAGGAAACCGAGGAACGGTACTATCCGCTGAACAACATCCGCGCTGGGCAATCGCAATACGACGTGATCGACTCGATGCTCAGCGAATACGCGGTGCTGGGATTTGAGTACGGCTTTTCACTGGCCGAACCAAACTCTTTGGTCCTTTGGGAGGCGCAGTTTGGTGACTTTGCCAACGGTGCGCAGATCATGTTCGATCAGTTCATCAGCTCTGGCGAAAGCAAATGGTTGCGCATGTCCGGATTGGTGTGCCTGCTGCCTCACGGGTTCGAAGGTCAGGGCCCAGAACACAGCTCGGCGCGACTGGAACGTTTCCTGCAGATGTGTGGACAGGACAACTGGATCGTGGCGAATTGTACAACGCCTGCGAACTACTTCCACATCCTGCGCCGGCAGTTGCACCGGACCTTCCGCAAGCCACTGATCCTTGTGACACCAAAATCGTTGCTGCGCCACAAACTGGCCGTCAGCACGGCCGAAGAGTTCACCACCGGGTCGAGTTTTCACCGAGTGCTCTGGGACGATGCGCAGCACGGAAATTCCGATACCAAACTGGCGAAAGACAACAAGATCAAGCGAGTCGTGATGTGTTCCGGCAAGGTTTACTATGACCTGTTGGAAGAACGCGATTCCCGTGGCATCGACGATGTCTACCTGATGCGGATCGAACAATACTATCCATTCCCGGCGCATTCCCTGATCAATGAGCTTGAACGGTTTAAGGGTGCCGAAATCATCTGGTGTCAGGAAGAACCCAAGAACCAGGGGGCCTGGACCTTTATTGAACCCAACATCGAATGGGTGCTGACCCGTATCGGCGCCGAGAACAAGCGACCGCGTTATGTCGGTCGTGCAACATCGGCCTCGCCCGCAACGGGTCTGGCCAGCCAACACAAAGCCCAACAAGAAGCGCTGGTGAACGAAGCGCTGAGCATTGAAGGAAATTAAGCGATGTCGATTGAAGTTCGTGTTCCCACGCTTGGCGAGTCGGTAACCGAAGCCACGGTTGCGACATGGTTCAAGAAACCCGGTGACGCTGTTGCCGTGGACGAAATGCTATGTGAGTTGGAGACTGACAAGGTCACGGTCGAAGTGCCGTCCCCCAGTGCGGGTGTGATGGGTGAAATTGTGGCTGCCGAAGGTGAGACAGTTGGCGTTGATGCGTTGCTGGCAACGATTGCAGCGGGTGACGGTGCCGCAGCCGCACCAGCCGCTACAGCTCCTGCCCCAGCGGCGGCTGCACCTGCCGCCCAGGCAGCAGCCAGCGTCGACGTCATGGTCCCAACTTTGGGTGAATCTGTCACCGAAGCCACCGTTTCGACCTGGTTCAAACAAGTGGGCGATGCCGTTTCGCAAGATGAAATGCTGTGCGAACTGGAAACCGATAAAGTCTCGGTCGAAGTTCCGGCCCCGGCCGCGGGCGTACTGGCAGAAATCGTCGCGCCAGAAGGTGCAACAGTCGATGCTACAGCCAAACTGGCGGTGATCTCGGGCGATGCGGCCGGAGTGTCTGCCGCCCCGGCCGCGGTTGCGGCACCCGCCGCCGGAGGCGCCTCGGGTGGTGGTAAGGACGTGGCCAATGCACCATCGGCTGAAAAAGCCATGGCCGAGGCTGGTTTATCCGCCGATCAAGTCACCGGCACCGGTCGCGACGGTCGTGTCATGAAAGAGGATGTCGCGAAAGCTGTAGCAACGGCTTCAGCCCCAGCACCGGCGGTGGCTGCGCCCGCACCCGCTGCCCAAGCTCCGCGCGCACCCGTGGCCGCCGAGGACGCCTCACGCGAGGAACGTGTGCGTATGACCCGGCTTCGCCAAACCATCGCGAAACGCCTGAAGGATGCGCAGAACACCGCAGCGATCCTGACCACCTTTAATGAGGTGGACATGACCGAGGTGATGGCCCTGCGCAACGAATACAAAGAGCTGTTTCTGAAGAAACATGGCGTGAAACTGGGCTTCATGTCCTTCTTCACCAAGGCCTGCTGTCACGCGCTGAAAGAAGTGCCCGAAGTCAATGCCGAAATTGATGGCACCGATATTGTCTACAAGAACTTCGTGCATATGGGCGTTGCCGCCGGGACCCCGCAAGGTTTGGTTGTGCCGGTTATTCGCGATGCGGATGCGATGTCTTTTGCGGCCATCGAGAAAGCCATCGCCGAAAAGGGCAAGCGCGCCCGGGATGGCAAGCTGTCCATGGCCGAGATGCAGGGCGGTACCTTCACCATCTCGAACGGTGGTGTCTATGGCTCGCTGATGTCCTCGCCGATCCTGAACCCGCCACAGTCGGGCATTCTGGGCATGCACAAGATTCAGGACCGCCCGATGGCCATCAATGGCGAGATCAAGATCCGTCCGATGATGTATCTGGCCTTGTCTTATGACCACCGGATCGTGGACGGCAAAGGCGCTGTGACCTTCCTGGTTCGTGTGAAAGAGGCGCTGGAAGATCCACGTCGTCTGCTTATGGACCTGTAAACATGGCGACCCATGTTCTCTGGCAGGCCGACGTCGCGGATTTCAGCGTTTGGCTAAAAGTGTTCCGCGAGGACAAGCCGATGCGCGAAGCTGCAGGTATTCATGATCTTCACATCTGGCAGGATTCCGAACAGCGCGACCATGCGGTTGCGCTGTTCGAGATCGCAGATCTGGAAAAGGCCCGAGACTTCTTCGAATCTGAGGAACTGGCAATGCATCACGAACGAGGCGGTGTGGCACATATCCAGATCAAGGTGCTAACGCCGGCCTAACACCCCATTTCTTGCGCCCCCGGTTTCCGGTAGGCGCAAGTTCGTTGTTGGAACATCCCACCCGCGCCTAACAACCAAGGAACTCTACTGGATGACCACCGAACTGACCGTCCTGTCCCTGGCCGCCCTGCTTTGGATCGCTCAATTCGTCGCCTACCTGATTGCGGGTCACGGCAGGGTCGATGTGTTGCATGCGATTGGACCACGTGACACACCCTTTGAAAAACCAGCAGTTATGGGGCGTTTGCACAGGGCGCTGAGCAATCACACCGAAGGGCTAGTTGTTTTTGCTATCGCGGCGTTGGTCGTCACAACCTCGGGGCAATCCAATGGGTTCACCGGGATGTGTAGCTGGATCTACCTTATCGCGCGTGTCCTTTATGTCCCCGCCTACGCCTTTGGCTGGACCCCGTGGCGCACTGTCATCTGGATGATAGGACTGGTCGCAACGACCGCATTGCTGTTGGCCGCTCTGTTTTGATTCATCGGCCAGTATAGATTATTCAAAAAGGGAGCGGACCGCGCGACACATGCGCAACCAACCCCGCCTAATACAAGGACCTGACAAATGGCAAACTATGACGTCATCGTAATCGGAGCAGGGCCCGGCGGCTATGTCTGCGCCATCCGCTGTGCCCAGCTGGGGCTGAAAACAGCCGTGGTCGAGGGGCGAGAAACACTGGGCGGCACCTGCCTGAACGTCGGCTGCATCCCGTCCAAGGCGTTGCTGCATGCCAGCCATCAGTTGCACGAGGCCGAACATAACTTTGCCAAGATGGGTCTGAAGGGCAAAAGCCCCTCGGTCGATTGGAAGCAGATGCTGGCCTACAAGGACGAGGTCATCGACGGGAACACCAAGGGCATCGAGTTTCTGTTCAAGAAGAACAAGATTGACTGGCTCAAAGGCTGGGGATCAATCCCCGCCGCTGGTCAGGTCAAGGTTGGTGATGATATTCACGAGGCCAAGAACATCATCATCGCGTCGGGGTCCGAGCCATCATCCTTGCCGGGCGTAACCGTCGACGAGAAAGTTGTTGTCACCTCAACCGGTGCGTTGGCGCTGAACAAGATCCCGAAGAAAATGGTCGTTATCGGTGCCGGCGTAATCGGATTGGAACTGGGCTCGGTCTATCAGCGGCTTGGAGCCGAAGTTACCGTTATCGAATTCCTTGACGTGATCACGCCGGGCATGGATTCCGAGGTACAGAAGACCTTCGCGCGCATTCTAAAGAAGCAGGGCCTGAAATTTGTCATGGGCGCCGCGGTGCAAAAGACCGAGGCCACCAAGACTAAGGCCAAGGTCACTTACAAGAAGCGCAAAGATGACAGCGAACACGTGATCGACGCCGACACTGTTTTGGTTGCCACTGGCCGTAAGCCGTTTTCGGACGGTCTGGGTCTGGACGCGCTGGGGGTTGAGATGACACCACACGGGCAGATCAAGGTTGGCGCAGATTGGCAGACCAATGTGCCGGGCATCTACGCGATTGGTGACGTGATCGAAGGCCCGATGCTGGCCCACAAGGCCGAGGATGAGGGCATGGCCGCAGCCGAGCAAGTTGCGGGCAAGCACGGGCATGTGAATTATGGCGTCATTCCGGGTGTGATCTACACCTGGCCCGAGGTTGCCAACGTCGGTGAGACCGAAGAGACGCTTAAGGAACAAGGCCGCGCCTATAAGGTTGGCAAGTTCATGTTTATGGGCAACGGGCGCGCCAAGGCGAACTTTGCGGCAGATGGGTTTGTAAAGATCCTGGCTGACAAGGAAACAGATCGCATTCTGGGCGCGCATATCATCGGCCCGGCCGCTGGCGACCTGATCCATGAGGTCTGTGTGGCCATGGAGTTCGGCGCCTCTGCCGAAGATCTCGCTTTGACGTGTCACGCGCACCCGACCTATTCCGAGGCCGTGCGCGAAGCGGCGCTCGCCTGCGGCGACGGGCCAATCCACAGCTGATAGAAATCCCCGGCGACTACGTCGCCGGGGTTAACCACGCTTCAAGATAGACTTCCAACTTGTCTTCGAAACTCTGCGCCTCGTGTAGTGCACAGAACTTCAGTGACATGGCTTGAATCGCAAAGGCCTGAACGCCTTCTGCAAGCAAATCGGCTGAGACGTCTTTACGTACGTCCGCATATGTCAGCCAATTTTCAACCACGCGAAAGTAACGCTCAAAACAATGTGCAATTGGTCCGATTTCTGCGACCGCCGCAGCGCCCGAATAGCGTATCAGCAGATCAAACACATAGCGTTCAGACGTCATAAAACTGTGAATGGGTTTCAGGACGCGGATAAGCTCGGGCACGGTTTTTGGCGGCAGATTAGCTTCTACCTGATCAATGATTGAACTCAATCTCTCACCTATCAGAATTTCCATCAGGGCATCTTTGTCGCGGAAATGCGCAAAGAACGTACCCTTGGCGACACCTGCTGCTTTTACAACCTCTTCTACTCGCAAGGCCTCATAGCCCTCGCGGTGAATCACCTCTTCTGACGCCGCAAGCAATCGGGCGCGTGTTCTGAGTGTGCGTTTTTGAACTGCCTTTTGCATAGGGCGTTTTCGCACGATTTTTGACCATGGTCAAATTTTTATTGACCGCGGTCATTTTTTAAATTAAGAAACTGACCGTGGTCATTTTTAGGAGAACTCCCATGCACCCCAAGAAGATCTTCATCCTCGATGGACATCCCGCTGAGAGCAGCCTGTCCCGCACCTTTGCCCAGACTTACGAAGCCGCAGCCCGTGAGAAAGGGCACGAGGTTCGCTTGGTCCATCTCAGCGATCTACAGTTCGATTTTGACTTTGGACAAGGCAACTATGAGGATTTCAAACCGCTTGAGCCGGTATTGGATCAGATCCTGCAGGACATCGAATGGAGCGACCATCTGGTGCTGACCACGCCAATGTGGTGGGGTGGCCTGCCAGCAAAGCTCAAAGGACTGATTGATCGGATGTTCATCCCGGGTCGGACATTCGACACAAGAAATACTACCAAAATCGGCTTCCCTGCCCCAATGCTAACTGGTCGCACGGCACGTGTCATTCTAACGTCAGACACACCAGGCTGGTTCATGCGCCTGATCTATCGGCAAGCCTTGATCCGTCAGGTGCGTGATCAGATTCTGGGCTTTGTCGGTTTCAAGCCAACGCGCTTCACCTACTTTGCGGGCGCCAGTTATCCCAAACCGGGCAGCGTTGAGCGCTGGATAGCAAAGGTATCCAGGATCGGGGCCGCTGCGGTTTGACCCCTTGATACAGCGGCCTACCACATCGTTTTGGCGGCGCGCGCTCCCCATTCCTGATCATACTGCGCGCCGCCTTCTTCACCTGCTGTAATCTCGGCCAAAATTTCGCCTACGGTCGGAAGGGCAGTCGCTTCGTGACCAGCGGTCCAGGTTCCAGCCCGCATCAATGCGCGCGCGCATTGCGTGTAGATTTCAGCGATTTCGACAACAATCACCGTCGCAGGTCGCTTACCATTTTTCTCGAAACGGGCGCGCAGGTTGTCATCCGCAGTCAGCCCCGCCGTTCCGTTCAGCCGAACCACGTTGTTTGACTCCGGAACCAAAAACAACAGCGAAACACGCGGATCACGCACGATGTTGCGCAGCGAATCCAACCGATTATTGCCCCGCCAATCCGGCATTGCCAGCGTGCCCGGGTCCAGTTCCAGAACAACCGGATTGTCATCGCCGCGCGGGCTGCCATCGACACCTTCCGGCCCCACTGTACTGAGGATGCACAGGCGCGATGACATGATCCATTTACGATAAAGTGGCGTCAGTCGACGCGCGACTTTGCGCATTGCTGGTGCGCCGGGCGTTCCGTACAACGCCCCCAGTGTTTCAATGTCGTCAATGAACCTCATCCGGATCAAACCCCACCTCCCGCATCAGTTCGTTAGAGCGTGTTTCAATCACGTCTTCCAACCGCACCAGAAACTCATCTCGTTGCACACCGGATTCAATTGGCTCCAGAAAATCGACAATCGCCAGACCCGGTTTGCGCATGATCCCGGTTCGCGGCCAGAAAACGCCGGCATTTGTCGCGACTGGAACGCAGGGGAATCCAAGACCTTCGTACAAAACGGCAGTTCCGACTTTATACGGTTTATACGAGCCCGGTGCGACCCGCGTGCCCTGAGGGTAAATCACCAACTGCCCCGGTTCGGCAAACTCCTTGGCGACGTCCTTGACCATTTTGGCAACCGCTACACCCTTTTTGCCGCGATTGACCGGGATGCAGCCCAAACGGCGTGCGTACATTCCGATAATTGGCGTCCATAATAGCTCTCGCTTCATGATGAACTTGCCATGCGGGATCGCGGCGAAGATCATGATGATATCCAAAAAAGACTGATGTTTGGCGCCGATGACAACCTCTCCGGACGGAGGAGATCCGCGTACCTCGCAACGAATCCCAACCATCCAACGGGCCAACCACATCGTGCTGCGGGCATAAGTCCTGCAGGCCTGCGAAGCCCCTTTCTTGGAAAACAAAGCATAAGGCGCAAACACAAGGCCCAAGACCAGCATCCAGGCGTAAATGATGATCATAAAGATCAGCGAACGGACCCATTGAATGGCCTTGGACATCAGGAAAGCTCCTTCAATTTACGACGGGCTGCGGTCCACGTGGCAACAAAGGCGACCGTGGCGCCAAGGACAGGGATGAGAATGGGCAAGGCCCAGCCGCCACTTTGAAAGCCCACACCGGTCAGAAACCCACCCGTATTTGACGCCTCGGGCAGCAAAAGGACCCCAGTCATTCCAAGCAGGGTTCCGACAGCTGAACCAAAAAAAGCGCGGTAGGTAAAACGGCGGACAAAAGCCCCGGCAATGAACCGATCGCGCGCACCCACTTGGCGCAGCACCTCGATGATTTGCGCATTGGCGGCAAGCGACGCGTTAGCGGCCAATGTGATCATGGCTGCGGTGGCACCACCGATCAGCAAGATCGACACCCACCCAAGCCGCCGCAAAGACATCGCCGCATCCACCAAAGGTTCACGCCACCTTGTGTGATCGTCCAGTACGGCGCCGGGAACTTCGGCCCCCAATCGCAAGCGCAGCCCGGCGGCATCCAGCCCCGGATCACCTTCGACGATCTCAATCAGCTGCGGGATAGGCAGAGTGTCCAGCGGCAAGTCGGGCCCAAGCCACGGAGACAGCAGAGCCGCCTGTTCTTCGGGGGTCAGCGCGCGGGCAGACGCAACACCAGGGGTTTGGCTCAGAACGGTCAGTGCGGCTTGGGTCTGGGCAGCAAGCTGTTCCACCGGGGCGTTTATGCGCAGGGTTGCTGCGCCCGCCAGTTCAGACGCCCAGCGGTCAGCGATCCTGCCCGAGGCGAGCGACAAAGCCAAAGCGAACACGGCCAGAAAAGCCATCGCTCCAGACACAAACAAGGTCAGATGCGCGGTGTAGCCCGTCGGCGGCACAACACGATCGGCGCGCGCGTCGCGGCGCAGCAGGTTGCGGATATCACCACTGCTCATAGATCCGCTCCTGCCAGCTGCAACCGCCGCTGAGAAATCCGCAAAACGCGGGCCTGTACTTGACTTTTGGCAGCACGGATCAGGCTCAGATCATGTGTCGCGATCAATACGGTTTTTCCCATCCGGTTCAGCTCGATCAGCAGGCGTAGCAAACGTTGCGACATCTCCCAGTCCACATTTCCCGTTGGTTCATCCGCAAGCACCACGTCGGGCGACAGGATGAGGGCGCGCGCCAAAGCTGCGCGCTGGCGTTCACCTCCGGACAATTCCGGCGGCCTGGCTTCCAACCGAGGACCAAGGCCCACCCAACTCAGAAGCTCGGTCAAGTTGTCCTGCTCGGCGGATTCAGCACGCCCCGAGACCATCAGCGGCAAAGCGACATTCTCGCCCAAGGTCATGTGATCCAGAAACTGGCAATCCTGATGCACGACGCCAATCCGGCGGCGCAGCAGGGCCATCTGATCCCGATCTAGCAGCGAGATATCCTGATCAAAAGCGCTTAACCGTCCCGATGTTGGTAGCAGCGCCCCATAACAAAGTTTGAGCAGCGTCGTTTTCCCCGCACCCGAAGGGCCGGTCAGAAAATGGAAGGACCCCGGCTGCAGCTGCACCGATACGTCGCTCAGCAATTCGCCGCCACCGTAGGTGTAGCTGACATTCTCCAGCTCGATCACACGTGCCCCCATTTGTTTTGCCGCTCTTCTTGCCCGAGCGCGGTTTTGGTTTCAATGCCTTCACCGGGTCCAATTGGTGACACTTGGTCCGTGAAACCGAAAACGCCCTTTGCTGTTAGCTCTTAACGGAATATCATTCCTGAAAAAACTATTAACGGCCCGTTTGTACGGCCGGGGAGGCAGTATGCGTCTTACATGTCCGAATTGCAGTGCCCAGTACGAGGTCCCGGACGAGGTCATCCCCGAGGAAGGCCGCGATGTGCAATGCTCAAATTGCGACCAAACTTGGTTTCAGGCCAAACATCCGACCGACGAGATATCTGAACCTGCTCAGGTAGAAGATGACGCTGTCGAGGCGAAGGGCTCAGAAGACGAGATGCCGGAAGCAGCAGTCGAAGAAACGACGGCAAAGCCACACGTTGAGCCTGAGCCTGAGCCTGAGCCTGAGCCTGAGCCTGAGAAAGTATCTGAAAAACCTAGCGGGAATGTGGACCCCTCGGTTGCCAGTATTTTGCAGGAGGAGGCCGCCCGCGAGGCGGAATTGCGTGCCCAGGAGGGCGGTGGTCTGGAAACCCAACCCGATCTGGCGTTGGACACCCCACCTGAGCCAAAAGTCGAGCCAAAACGACCTTCTGCCTCAGTCACTGCCGAGGATTCAGGTCAGAAAGAAGCGCTGCCGGATGTTGATGCAATTAACTCCACAATGCGCGCTGAAATGACCGAGGCCGAGGTACCCGTCCGTAAATCTGGCGGGTTTGTCCGTGGTTTCGCCCTGATGTTGATCATTGGTGTTGTTCTGTACTTGATCTACGGCAACGCCCAGCAAATCAGCGAAGCCGTACCGCAAGCCGATCCGGTCCTGAACTCTTATGTCTCGCTGGTGGATCAGGCCCGAATCTGGCTTGAAACACAAGCCGGCTCAGGCGCGTCGCAAAACTGATGCGCCAAGCCGTTCCCTAAAACCGCTCAAGCAGACGTTTTAGGTATTCCAACTCGATTTTGGGGCGATCAGTATCGCCAGTACGTCGGCGAATTTCGTCCAGCAACTCTCTGGCACGGCGATAGACATCCTCTCCCTGCAGCATGTCTTCTTCGGTCGAAATGGACCCGGCAGCACCAGGGTTGCGCCCCAGCGGATCGCGGTTGGTGGCCTGCATATCGCCTTCTTCGGTGCCCTGCCCCGGTTGGTTCTGCTGGTTCTGGGCCATCGCCTCACCCAATGACCGCATGCCTTCCCGCAAGGCTTCCATCGCCTCGGACTGACGATCAATAGCTTCGGCCAGATCATCGCCGCGCAGCGCTTCTTCCGCGTCATCCATAGCACGGCCCGCACGACCTAGCGCTTCGCGCGCGGCCTCCCCCTCGGGTGTGCCTGCACCCGGTAGTCCTTGTTCCTGTCGACCCAGCTCGTCCCGGAGGGCCTGTTGCCGGTCTGCCAGCGTTCCTTGACCCTGCTGGCCTTCACCCGACTGATCAGACCCTTGTCCCTGACCGCCTTGACCCTCGTGGCTTTGACCCCGGCCCTGCCCACCCGAGCTGCCTTCGTTGCCCTGGCTTTCACCGGCCTGTGCGCCCGGATTGAACTGTTCCTGCAGATCGCGGAAGGCCTGGTCGCTTAGGCCCTGTTGTTCGCGCAACGTCTCGGCAAGCCCTTCCATGGCTTGCTGGCCCTCGGACTGGCCGCCTTGACCCTGCCCCTGAGTGACGCGCATGTTTTCCATCATCTGCTGGAATTCATCCAGCGCTTGCTGCGCCTCGGCCATGCGGCCCTGTTCCATCAGTTCCTGAATGCGGTCCATCATGCGCTGTAGGTCATCCTGTGACATTTGCATGGATTCGCCGTTCTGGCCCTGTTGCTGTTCGCCATTCTCGCCGTCTTGCTGCGCCAGACGCTGCAATTGCTGCAAGTAGTCTTGCGTCGCCTCTCGCAATTCCTGCATCAGCTCGGCGATTTCTTCATCGGAGGCCCCATTCTTCATCGCCTCGGACAACCGTTCCTGCGCCTGACGCATCCGTTCGAGCGCATCGGCCAGCGTGCCGTCTTCGATCAAGGCCGCAAGGTCCCACAAGGCCTGCGCAATTTCCTCCTGCTGCTCTGGCTTCAACCCGTATTCATCAAAGGTCTCCAACCGCCGCAAAACTACCCGCAGGCGCAAATAGGCAGTGTCCGAGCGGAACAAATCCTCAGGATGATTGGACACCGCGCGCAACACTTGCGCGACCCGTGTGGCATTGGCGCGAGCCCACAGCAGGTCTCGCCGTTGTTCGATCACCGCTGCCGCGAGCGGGTCAAAGAACCGACGCGCGGGCAACGCCGTCGCATAGGGTTCCGATTTGGATTGTTGGTCCGCGGCATCCTGCGCCATCAATGTGATTGTCACCGGCAGATGTGCCCACGGATGTTGCGAAAAATCTTCAATCAAGTCTTCGGTGAAATCGGTTCGATCCCCGGTAATCGGCATGGGCAACTCAACTTCAATCGCCTCACGCGGTTCAGGGTCCGCGATCAGACCATAACGGCGATCGACCGCAGCCAGATCCAGCTCGATCCGGGCCAGACCAGATACGATGCCGTAGTCATCAAGGGCCGCGTACGGAAGTTTCATCTGACCGCCAGCCTCAGATTCAGCGGCAGACGCCACCGCAATCTGTGGCGGCGCATCACCTATTATGCCCAGTGTCCACTCCCGGCCCGCCGGTCCTTCAATTCGAATCTGACCTGAGTGTTCGACCACGAATTCCTGTTCCGGTTCAGTTGCCGCCTGTGTTCCGGCCACAGATGCAGTCTCAGTCAGGCTGTGCGCACCGACCTCTCCGTAAAATCGCAATGTGACGCGACTGCCCTGCGGTATGGAGAGTTCTGTTCCAGACTGATCCGCCAGATAGAGCGTCGGCAACCCGGTATAACGTGGCGGCTCCACCCAGCCTTCCCACGTTGCGCCTTGCCCCGCTACGGCAGCCCCAGGTGCCATTTCAGCGACCGAGCCGATGCGCCAGAACGATCCGAATAGAACCGCCACAACCAATGCCAGCAATGCTGCATATCGCAGGGCGTATGGGTCGCGTGACGCCAGCCGCAGATCCGGTTTCACCGCCTCCGCCTGGGCAACACGCTGCGCCATTCGGTGTTTATGGGCCCGCCAAAGAGTCACAGAATCCGCGTCCTGTGCACCAATGGCCTGATCATCCATCAGAGCCTGAATTGGTCGGCCTGGCAGAGTTTCGTCAAGTCGCGACAGCGCCTCGGCACGCGACGGGATGTGGAAACGCCTTGCCCCCCAAGCGACAGCAAGAACCAGTGCAAGCAAAGACACCGCACCAGCGCCCCAAACGAATTCGACCCTGACGAAATCCTGTAAGCCCAGCATCAGCGCTGCAAGCAGAACCATCAAAATCGAAAACACTGGCCAGAAGGCACGCAAAACCTGCTCAGCCAACATACCGACATGCGTCAGCCAAAGGGACATGCGTGGTAGTGGCAGGTTTGATCTATCGCTCAAGGCGGGCCTCCTAGTCGGGCCCGCGCGGTTATCGCGTCAGAGCCACGTAGGTATGGTATCGCGGTTTATCATTTCGTCAAAGCTTGGGCGTTCACGAATAACTGCAAATTGATCCCCATGCACCAGCACTTCTGGAATCAGCGGGCGCGTATTGTACTCGCTAGACATCACCGCACCATACGCCCCTGCGCTGCGGAAAGCGATAAGATCACCTGCAGACAGCGGCGGCATGTTGCGTTTTTTGGCAAAAGTATCACCGGATTCGCAGACCGGCCCGACGATATCATAGGGCCGCTGTTCGACACCGGGCGCGGGTTCGGTCACCGCAACAATGTCGTGATAGGCTTCGTACATTGCAGGGCGGATGAGGTCGTTCATCGCCCCATCGAGGATCAGGAAATCGCGGTCTTCACCGGATTTCACGTAAATGACCTTCGACACCATCAGACCTGCATTTCCTGCGATCAGGCGACCGGGCTCGATTTCGATCTCGCAACCCAAATGGCCAAGCGTTTTCTTGATCATAGCGCCATATTCGACCGGTAAAGGCGGCGCGTCGTTTGAAGGTGTGTAAGGAATACCCAAGCCGCCCCCTAGATCGAGCCGGCGGATATTGTGCCCTTCAGAGCGCAATTGTTCGGTCAATTCTGCGACTTTGTTGTAGGCCAGTTCGAACGGCTCCAGCTCGGTCAGTTGCGAGCCGATATGAACGTCGATCCCTATGACCTCCAAACCCGGCAAGCTGGCTGCCAGCGCATAGACCTCCAGGGCACGGGAGATCGGAATGCCGAACTTGTTCTCGGACTTGCCAGTGGCAATCTTGGCGTGGGTCTTGGCGTCTACGTCCGGGTTCACCCGCACGGTTATCGGCGCGATCATGCCCAGTTCTTGCGCAACGGCGTTGATCACCTCCATCTCGGGCTCGGATTCCACGTTGAACTGGCGGATGCCGCCAGTGAGCGCGTTGCGAATCTCATCCGCTGTTTTGCCAACACCCGAAAACACGATCTTGTCGCCCGGCACGCCTGCCGCCTTAGCGCGCAGGTATTCCCCACCCGAAACCACATCCATTCCCGCGCCCGCATGCGCCAGCGTTTTCAAGATCGCCTGATTGCTGGCCGCTTTCATCGCATAGCAGACAAGGTGATCGGTGCCGTCCAGCGCGTCATCGAACAGTTTGAAATGCCGCAGCAACGTTGCTGTCGAGTAGACATAGAACGGGGTTCCGACCGCGGCAGCGATTTCGGAGATCGGGACATCCTCGGCGAAAAGCGCGCCGTCGCGGTAGAGAAAGTGATCCATATCTGCGCGCTTAGACCAAAACGGGGGGCCGGTTCAATGGATTCGGGCGCTTATGGGCCCGACACGGCCATTTAGAATTCGGTCGAGACCCCGGCACGTGCATAGCCGGATACGGAAATGCCGGACGGTTTTGGCTCTGGCTTAGGATCAGGGCGCGATGCAGATGTCGGTTCGCACGCCGCCAAAACGGCAAGCGTCAAGATTAGGCCGATGGTTCGCATATGCCGTTCTCCTTAGAGTCTGTACTGACGGTGTTGGATTTCGGATCAGACACCCAGATAAAGGCCAAAGCCGCCCTTGCGAAGGCCTACGCCTCCGCCAACATGTGTCCCGCTGGACCCAACGCCAACGCCCAGGCTGGCCGTCGGCTGAACAGGTTCGCCATCGGCACCACAGGCCGCCAAGGCAAAACCGGTCAAGATCAACAGAATGACCCGAAACATACGCATCATACCAACGCCTTCCATCGTTTGATCTGAGCCCGCACCTGATCAGGCGCAGTCCCCCCATAAGACTGACGCGAGTTTACCGAGTTTTCAACGGTGAGGACAGAATAGACGTCATCGGTGATATCAGCGTGCACCGATTTCATATCCTCAAGCGTCAGGTCGGGCAGGTCGCAACCCTTGGTTTCGGCCATAGCAACCAGCGATCCGGTCACATGATGCGCATCGCGGAACGGCAGGCCCAGCACACGGACCAACCAGTCGGCCAGATCGGTCGCAGTTGAGAACCCCGACCCTGCCGCTGCGGCAAGGCTTTCGCGGTTGGCGGTCATGTCCTTGACCATGCCTTCCATTGCCGCCAGCGCCAGCATCCAGTTGTCGGCTGCATCAAAGACCTGTTCCTTGTCTTCCTGCATGTCCTTGGAATAGGCCAGCGGTAAACCCTTCATCACCATCATCAACGCCGTATTGGCACCGTAAATCCGGCCCACCTTGGCGCGAATCAGCTCGGCCGCATCCGGGTTTTTCTTCTGCGGCATGATTGACGAACCCGTTGAAAACCGGTCGGACAGCGTGACAAAACGGAACTGGGCCGAGGACCAGATCACAAGCTCTTCGGCAAAGCGAGACAGGTGAACGGCGCAGATTGAGGCTGTGGACAGGAATTCCAGAGCGAAATCGCGGTCGCTTACGGCATCCAACGAGTTGGCAGCGGGGCGATCGAAGCCCAGGGCCTCGGCCGTCATCTGGCGGTCGATGGGGAAGGACGTTCCGGCCAAGGCCGCAGCCCCCAAAGGCGACTCATTCATTCGGGCGCGGGCATCCCGGACGCGAGACAGGTCGCGGCCGAACATCTCGACATAGGCCATCATGTGATGGCCCCATGTCACCGGCTGTGCTGTTTGCAGATGTGTAAAGCCCGGCATAACCCAATCAGCGCCGGCCTCAGCCTGCGCCAAAAGCGCGCGGATCAGGGCCAGCAGGCCGGTCTCCGCCGCGTCCAGTTGGTCACGAACCCAGAGTTTGAAATCGGTCGCCACCTGGTCGTTTCGGCTGCGACCTGTGTGCAGACGGCCTGCGGGCTCGCCAATGATCTCTTTCAAGCGCGCCTCGACATTCATATGAATGTCTTCCAGGGCGGTCGAGAACTGAAAGTCTCCGTTCTGGATTTCTGACAAAACGGTGAGCAGCCCTTCCCGAATGGCTTCAGCGTCACTATCACTTATGACGCCTGTCGCAGCCAACATGGCGGCATGGGTGCGCGAGCCTGCGATGTCCTGGGCTGCCATCCGCTGATCGAACCCGATCGAGGCATTGATTGCCTCCATGATCGCGTCTGGACCGGCGGCAAAGCGGCCGCCCCACATCTGGTTCGAAGATTGATCGGTCATGTAAGAAAACCCGGAGTTGATATGCGCCTATTTCGTCTGATCCCCCTTTATACGGCCCTTGCGCTAGGTGCAAACGCGGCTTTGGCAGCCGATGCCGAGACATTGGCGCCGCTGCGCGATGGCAGCCTGAAGCGCCTGATCCTTCACAAAGAGCCGAAGCCCGTCGAAGCGGTTGAGTTTGAACTGGAAGACGACGGCGGCACAGCGTCACTGGCCGACTACAAAGGCAAGTATGTGCTGTTGAACTTCTGGGCCACCTGGTGTGCCCCCTGTCGCAAAGAGATGCCTCAGATCGCTGAACTGCAGGACGAATTTGGGGGCGACAAATTCGAGGTTCTGACCTTGGCGACTGGCCGTAACTCTCCGGCAGGCATCAAGAAATTCTTTGATGAAAACGGCATTGATAATCTACCTCGGCACCAAGACCCGAAACAAGCGGTTGCGCGCGAGATGGGCGTTATTGGTTTGCCGATCACTGTAATTATTGATCCTGAAGGCAATGAAATCGCTCGTCTGATTGGTGATGCCGAATGGAATTCTGACAGCGCAAAGGCAATCATTTCCACCCTGGTCGAGGCAAATAGCTAAATTCTTGCGAAATCACGCCAATCTCTGCGACGCCTTCAGAGGGAGAATGACAGGCTAAAGCCGTGTCTACGACCATTTCGAACTCGGTCGAAAACACCTTAGTCAAAATATGCTAGACTGGACCCGGCCCAAAACGGGCCGGTTTTTTGTTTGTATGTAACCCGAAAAAGGAGACCGTGATGAAACCTGTGGTTCTGCTGATCGGGCGTTTGCCAAACGTGATCGGTGACGTGGCACTGCAACTGGATCACCTGCCGATCCAATGGCTGGGCGCGCACGATCAGGCCGAGGTTCGGCATCAACTGGACACCGAACCCCGGATTACTTGCGCCATCATGGGTGCAGGCTTGGATGATGTCGTACGCGGCGAGATGATTGGCATTATCGCCTCGCGCCGGCCGGATATCTGCATCCACCTAAAGGATCGTGCGTCAGGCCCTGAGGGCCTTGTTCCATTTGTGCTCCGAGTGGTTCAGCACGAAATTTTGGAAAGACTGGAACGAGGCTGACGCCACGCCACCTTTGACAGCCCCCTGCCCGCTTTGCACTCTGTCGCCGGGGAGGACGGCATGCCGCTTGAAATTCTATTGATTTTAGTGGTCGGTGGGATTGCCGGTATCACTCTCCTATTGCACCTGACCGGACGATCGAGCCTGCGCGTTTTGACGCAAGAGACCGCCCGGATGGATTGGCGGCGCCATTTTCCGGACGATGTGGTGATTGATGTCACGGTCTCGCACGATGGCCATGCCGCCTTAGTTCGAACTGAGACCGGCACCGGCCTGTTATGGTCCCTCGGCGCAGATACTGTGGGCCGGCATCTGTTGGATTTTGACTGGATCGAGCATCCGAACGGGTTCGAATTTCAGTTTCGCGACTTTAGCTCGCCCGGTGTCGTTGTTCACCTCGACGAAATTGAGCGCCGTCACTGGCAGCACCTGATGGAGCCTTCATGACCGATCACGTAAGCTTTCCCGACGCCGTTCAATGGGCCGTCCCTTTTTTTATCGCCGCGATCTTGGCCGAGTTCCTGTGGATCACCATAAAGGGCCGTGGTGGGAGGTACGAGACCCGCGATGCGGTGACCTCTCTGATCATGGGCGCGGGTAACATTGCCTCAGGATTTGTGCTTGGTTTCATTGCCTATGCGTTCTTTATGTGGATGTGGCAAATCACGCCGCTGAACCTTGGCACCTCGATTCCGATCATCATCCTGTGCTTTGTGCTGGATGATCTGCGATACTACTGGGTGCATCGGTTCGGCCACCGTATCCGCTGGGTCTGGGCCAGCCATGTGAACCACCACAGCTCGCAGCACTACAACCTGACCACGGCGCTGCGTCAGACCTGGACCTATACCTTTACGTTCATGATGGTTGTACGGGCACCGCTGATCCTGCTGGGATTCCACCCGGCTTTGGTCTTGTTCTGCGGCGGTCTGAACCTGATCTACCAGTTCTGGATTCACACCGAAGCCATCGGCAAAATGCCTCGCTGGTTTGAAGCTGTGATGAACACTCCCAGTCATCATCGCGCGCACCACGGCCGTAATGCGCGCTATCTCGATTGCAACTATGCCGGCGTCTTCATCATCTGGGACAAGATTTTTGGCACTTTCGTGCCCGAGCAGGAAGATGACCGCGTCGACTATGGGCTGGTTCACAACATAGGCACGTTCAACCCGTTGCGCGTCGCCTTTCACGAATGGGTAGGCATCTGGCGCGACGCGACTCAGCCGGGTCTGACCGTGCGCCAAAGACTTGCCTATTGCTTTGCCCCGCCAGGTTACAGCCACGATGGCAGCCGGGACAGCTCGGAGCAGATCAAGAAAAAGCATCTCGACAGACACCCGAGTGATCGCGGAACGCCCGGATTCGAGCAATTTGACAAAAATCCGCCCAACACCCGGGCAAAACGCGCCTGACGACTTCGCGAGCAAGGTCAGTAAGCCTTGTAATCCGGCCCTGATGCACCATATCGGTCGTCATGTGTGGAGTATGAGTGTCCGGAGGCCAGAATGACCCGCGTAACAACCGTATCAACTGTTATCGGGCTGTTGGGTCTGGTTCTGGCGATGTTCGCAGCAATCGGCACCGCTGTGACAGCTTTGATCGCATTGGGCTTTGCAATGATGGTTCTGGGCGCGGTGGGGGCTATCTTCGGCGCCGCAGCGACACTGGTACAAGCCGGACAATCCGCACGCTGACCCCTCATATTTTCTGATATCCCTTAACTGCAGATTCACCTGTTTGCCCTGAGACTGTGACCGAACCCATGTTCGGCATCACACAGGGAACCGTTGCTCATGCGGGACAAGAAGCTTGCAGATCTTCCCGAAGGGTCGGAAAACCCGTTGAACGCTGCAGTCTCGACCCGGGACCGCTCGGTCGTTCAGATGGCAACAGACGCAGTAAAACACAAACAATGCAAACTGGCGTTTCAACCTGTCATGCAAGCGCACGCCCCACATGGCGTTGCCTTTTATGAAGGTTTCATTCGCGTCCTCGACGAAACCGGTCGTGTCATTCCGGCCCGGGATTTCATGCCTCAGGTCGAAAACACACCGATCGGTCGGGAACTGGATTGCGTCGCGCTGGAAATGGGTTTGCGTACACTCGCTCGAAACCCTTCCATCCGATTGTCCATAAACATGTCGGCCCGGTCGATTGGTTACGCCCGCTGGTCCGGCGTGTTGGACAGGTTTCTAAAAAGGGACGCAAGCGTGGGTGAGCGTTTGATCCTTGAGATCTCGGAAAGCTCTGCGATGCAAGTCCCCGACCTTGTCGTAGATTTCATGGATCGCCTGCAGGAACGCGGCATTGCCTTTGCGCTAGATGATTTTGGTGCCAGCAACTTCAGTTTTCGCCATTTTCGCGAGTTTCTGTTTGATGCCGCCAAAGTAGACGGGCAATTCATTCGGGGGATCAGCGACAACCCCGACAATCAGGCACTGGTGCGTGCTTTGATAGCGGTGGCGCGGGAATTCGAAATTCTGGTAACGGCCGAATCGGTCGAAACCCAGCAAGATGCAGCGTTCCTTATCGCCAACGGCGTGGATTGCCTGCAGGGCTTCTTGTTTGGCGCACCATCGGTCACACCGCCCTGGAAACAGGAACCACACTCGAAAACAGGGACTTAACCGAACGCCGCTATCGCAATAATTCGCCCCCTCCGCCGCTGAGACAAGCTGTCCGTTGCTGCGTGTGCAGCATTGCGCTATGGCAGAGAGTGCTGGAGCGGGGGATCACGAGGCGCTCTGATACCGGGAGAGAGCTTCTCTGCCGCCTGCGCCGTCAGATTTCCCGAAAGACCATGACGGTAAAGGACTGACTTATGACCAACGTAGTAATCGCATCCGCCGCACGCACAGGTGTCGGCAGTTTTAGCGGTTCGTTTGCGAACACCCCTGCACATGATCTGGGCGCTACCGTCCTGGAGGCAGTCGTCGAACGCGCCGGGATCGACAAGGGCGAAGTAAGCGAAACCATTATGGGTCAGGTGCTGACCGCCGCTCAGGGCCAAAACCCCGCACGTCAGGCGCATATCAATGCCGGGCTTCCCCAGGAAAGCGCCGCATGGGGCATCAACCAAGTCTGTGGCTCGGGCCTGCGCGCTGTCGCGCTAGGCGCACAGCATATCCAATTGGGCGATGCCGATATCGTGGCCGCCGGTGGACAAGAGAACATGACACTGTCACCCCATGCCGCCGCGCTGCGCGCCGGTCACAAGATGGGTGATATGAAGTACATTGATACGATGATCCGTGACGGTCTCTGGGATGCCTTCAATGGCTATCACATGGGTCAGACCGCCGAGAATGTCGCCGAGAAATGGCAGATCAACCGCGACACACAGGACGAATTTGCTGTTGCGTCTCAGAACAAAGCCGAAGCCGCGCAGAAGGCTGGCAAATTCGCCGACGAAATCGTGCCGTTCATCATCAAGACCCGCAAAGGCGACATTGTGATGGACAAGGATGAATACATCCGCCACGGCGCAACCATGGAGGCCATGGCAAAGCTGCGCCCAGCCTTCGCCAAGGAAGGTTCGGTAACAGCCGCCAACGCATCCGGTCTGAATGACGGCGCCGCGGCAACCTTGCTTATGTCGGCCGAGAACGCCGAAAAGCGCGGGATTGAGCCTTTGGCCCGCATCGCATCCTACGCCACTGTTGGTTTAGACCCGTCGATCATGGGCGTTGGCCCGATCTTCGCGTCACGCAAGGCGTTGGAAAAAGCAGGCTGGTCCGTAGAAGATCTGGATCTCGTCGAAGCCAATGAAGCCTTCGCAGCGCAGGCCTGCGCCGTGAACAAGGACATGGGTTGGGATCCATCAATCGTGAACGTCAACGGCGGTGCCATCGCCATCGGACACCCAATCGGTGCATCCGGTTGCCGTGTCCTGAACACACTGCTGTTCGAAATGAAACGCCGCGATGCGAAAAAGGGTCTGGCGACCCTGTGCATCGGTGGCGGAATGGGCGTCGCCCTATGCGTGGAGCGCGACTGATTGCGCTGACAAAAACACAGAAAAGGGCGCCCCGTCGGCGCCCTTTTTTGTTACAATTCAATTCTATCACTTGCGTGCGACAATATTGACGAACAGAAAGCAAACAATCTTGACGAAACAATATTGCGTGCAACTCTCTCTCAGAGTAACAGCATTACCAAGGCGACTAAATTTGGAGGATTCCTAAATGGCACGTACAGCACTCGTCACCGGCGGCTCTCGCGGCATCGGCGCAGCAATTTCTAAGGCGCTCAAGGCCGAGGGATGCAATGTTGCAGCCACCTACGCGGGGAATGACGAAGCCGCTGCGAAGTTCACAGAAGAAACCGGCATCGCCACATACAAATGGAATGTCGCTGACTATGATGAATCGAAGGCAGGTATCGAAAAAGTCGAGGCCGAAGTTGGCCCGATTGATATCGTTGTCGCAAACGCTGGCATCACCCGCGATGCCCCGTTCCACAAAATGACGCCCGAGCAGTGGCATCAGGTGATCGACACCAATCTGACCGGCGTCTTTAATACAGTGCACCCGATCTGGCCCGGCATGCGTGAGCGGAAATTCGGTCGTGTGATCGTCATCAGCTCGATCAACGGGCAAAAGGGCCAGTTTGCTCAGGCGAACTATGCGGCGACCAAAGCGGGCGATCTGGGTATCGTCAAGTCGCTGGCGCAGGAAGGAGCGCGCGCCGGTATCACCGCCAACGCGATCTGCCCAGGCTATATCGCTACTGAAATGGTCATGGCCGTACCCGAGAAAGTACGCGAAGCCATCATTGGCCAAATCCCAGCGGGACGTTTGGGTGAGCCAGAAGAAATCGCGCGCTGCGTCGCGTTCCTGGCATCTGATGATTCGCAATTCATCAATGGCTCGACCATTTCTGCCAACGGCGCACAGTTCTTCGCATAAATCCTAGACGTGCAATGAATTGGGCCGGTCCTTTTGGACCGGCCCTTCTTGTATCCCGTAAGAACGCGCGCGCTGCGTTCAGCGGGAACCAAACAACCAGTTCAAAGCCCTGGCGATCGCTTTGGACCGTTCAAGATGAGCGCGCTGAAAGGCGCGGGCCGCTGCGGGGCTGGTGGTGACCTCGATCATAGCAAAGTTCCTTTCAGATCAGTTTCATTTGACTTACTCTGAATATACGCCTCTAAATCAGATGCGACAAACGAGCTTTTTCGAACATTCAATTAAGAAATACTTGACTATAAATGAGCGACTACCTTCCTCCTCTGACCGCATTGCGCGCCTTTGACGCCGCAGCGCGTCACATGTCATTTGCAAAAGCAGCAGCTGAACTGCACGTCACGCCGGCCGCCCTTTCGTTCCAGATAAAGTCCCTTGAGGAACACTTGGGCCGCCCCCTATTCCGCCGCCTCAATCGCGCTGTTGAACTGACCGAAGCAGGTCAAGCGCTGGCCCCAGGTGCCGCCGAAGGGTTTGCGATGCTGCAGGCGGCGTGGCGTACGGTAAGGCGGCAAGAGGATGACAGCAGCCTGACGGTGACAGCGGGCCCGGCATTGACAGCCAAATGGCTTGCCCCGCGCCTATATGAATTTGCGCGTGCGCATCCGGAAATCGATCTGAAGTTTTCGGCAACATTGCGCAATATGGATCTGGAACGGGACGATGTGGATGTCGCCATTCGATTTGGCTATGGGCAGGATGACGGCCTTTATTCGGTGCCAGTTAGAAAGGAATGGCTAACACCCGTTATGACGCCCGAGCTGGCCGATCAATTCGCAACACCAGAAAGCCTAATGAACGCACCCCTGATTCATGATGAATCGATCAGCTTCCTGAAACCTCCCTGCGATTGGCCCGCGTGGTTCCGGGCAGCCGAAGTGGAATTTGTCCCAACTCATGGCGCCCATTTCTCGAATGCGGATCATGCGATCGATGCGGCTGTTGCAGGGGTCGGCGTCGCTTTGGGCCGACGCGCTATGATATTGAAAGATCTTTCCGAAGGGCGGTTAGTCGCACCATTTAAACTCGCAATTGAAACAAAAGGTCGGTTCCGTTTTTTGTGCCTGCCCGGCGCGGAACAGCGGCCTCAGATTGCAGCATTTCGGGACTGGTTCTTATCCGAAATTGAAAAGACCGCCCATATATCCGATGAGTTCAAAATCATCCCGATAGAAAAGGTGCCCGGGCCGTGACTAAAATGCGCGCAACATTTATCGGCTTTGGTGCTGTTTTGCTTTGGGCATTGTTAGCTTTGTTCACCGTTGGGTCGGCACCTACGCCGCCGTTGTTGCTGAACACAATCTGCTTTTCAATTGGCGGAACGTTTGGCCTGATATGGGCCTGGTTCTCGGGTGGTTTCAGCCAGTTAAGGCAGGTGCGCTGGACAACCTACCTGTTCGGGGCTTTAGGACTGTTTGGCTATCACGCCCTGTATTTTTCAGCGCTGCGCATGGCCCCGGCGGCCGAAGCCGGACTGATCGCATATCTCTGGCCGTTGCTGATTGTTTTGTTTTCCGGCCTGTTGCCTGGCGAGCATCTTCGACTTGGCCATCTAATCGGTGCAGGCCTCGGCTTTGTTGGAGCTGCAGTCATCATTACAGGGGGTGGAAGCACTGGCTTTCAAGCCCAGCACCTTCCCGGCTATGCTTTGGCATTGCTGTGCGCTCTGACATGGTCTGGCTATTCAGTTCTGTCCCGTCGTCTGGGTGATACACCCACAAGTTCTGTTGCCGTTTTTTGTATAGCGGCGGCAATAGCATCTGCATTGCTGCATCTGGCAGTGGAGGAAACCGTTTGGCCCACCAAAACAATCAGTTGGATTTCTGTGCTTGCGCTGGGTCTGGGCCCTGTTGGACTGGCGTTTTATGTCTGGGATATCGGGGTCAAGCGAGGCGACATCCAAATACTTGGAACCGCCTCATATGCGGCACCACTTTTGTCTACGCTGGTATTGGTGGTGGCCGGGATCGCCGCCCCGTCCTGGGGATTGGCGATCGCGGCTTTGTTGATCACTGGTGGTGCCGTGATTGCGGCACGCGCCAGCCTGCGACCCTAAGCGGACAGGCGTTCGATCTCTTCTTTCAGTTTTAGTTTTTGTTTCTTGAGCTGGGCGACATGGAGATCATCGATACCTGGCGAGCGTTGGGCTTGTTCTACTTCGAGACCGAGAGTTTCGTGCTTCTTCTTCAGTTCCGTCAGATGTGCGCTCACGCTCATGGCGATCCTCCTTCTTTACGTGTCTGAGTGATACGTAAGAAGTTGATCACATCATATCCAGCCTGTCACGCCGCAGACGCACAGAATCTGTAATAAATCCGACAAAATCGGCTGGTCATTGCTTATTGAACCGAAAACCCGGACAGCGCAGCACCCGCACGCAGTATCGCTGAAACTTCGGGCGTGTAGCTGTCGCCATCTTTTGTATGACGGTCACCCGCATGCAGAATCAGCGGAGCATGCAGCCGAAATGCTGCGCCACCACCTTTGCGGGCGCGCACGATAACCAGCTCGGCGTCGCGGCCGATGCGCGCGCAAAGCGGTAAAACCTCGACAGACCCCAACCTGTTTGCGCAGGCTGACAGAATATCCGGCAGCCGTTCCGCTTTTTGAACCATATGCAAATAGCCCTTTGGAGTGAGTCGTTTGGCGGCGACGGCAACCCAATCTGCCAGCGGTGTCTTTTCACCCAGTGCAATACTCCTGCCTGTGTCTGACGCTGGGCTATGTGCGTCCGGGCGATAGTAAGGGGGGTTTGCAATCACGTGGTCAAACATCCGGCTCCGCAAGCTCACCGGCAATACGTTCAAATCAGCCTCGACAACGTCCAGCTGAACCCGGTTCTGATCGGCATTTCGACGGGCCAGATCGGCATAGGGTGACTGCACTTCAACGCCTGCCAACTGTAATTCCGGGATACGCGCAGCAAGACACAGAATGGCAGCTCCGGCCCCGCATCCAAGCTCTAGTACAGATTGTCCGGGTTGAGCAGGCACTGATGCTGCCAACAGAACAGGATCAACACCGGCGCGGTACCCTGACAAAGGCTGCAACAGCTGTACCTGCCCGCCCAGAAAGGCGTTGCACGTCAGATCACTGTCTTTGAACCGGGTCATCGCCCCAACGGGATCTCGTTGTCGCGCATGACACGTTCAGCCCGCGTTAAATCATCCGTCCGCACCATCAGGCGGCGCGGAAATATTCCGATGCCTCCTTCGAGGATGCTCATATTTACGTCCATCTGAAAGCAGTCTATATCCTCGCCTTCAAGAAGAGCGGATGCAAAAGCCAGGATTGTCGGATCGGTGCTGCGCAATAGTTCTTTCATGGGGATGGATGTAAGGGCAAGGCGAGGCAGAAGTCGAGCCTTGTATCAGGAGTGTGATGAACGTCAGCACGATCTCGAAACCGCATGAGCGGCTCGCCGAAATTCTGAGCGGTGATATGGAGGCGGTAAACACGCTGATCCGTACCCGCATGGCGTCAGAGCATGCACCAAGGATTCCCGAAGTAACGGCGCATCTCGTCGAAGCCGGAGGTAAGCGCCTGCGCCCGATGCTGACCCTCGCCGCGGCCCGGCTGTTTGGCTATTCGGGCGAGCATCACGTGCGCCTTGCCGCAACTGTTGAGTTCATTCACACCGCGACCCTACTGCATGACGATGTCGTGGACGAAAGCGCCCGACGGCGCGGGCGACCCACGGCAAACTTGCTGTGGGACAACAAGTCCAGCGTGTTGGTGGGCGATTATCTGTTTTCCCGCAGCTTCCAGTTGATGGTTGAAACCGGTTCCCTGCGTGTTCTGGACATCCTCGCCAATGCGTCTGCCACCATCGCCGAGGGCGAGGTGCTGCAAATGACCGCAGCCACCGACCTGAGCACGGATGAGAGTGTGTATCTGCAAGTTGTGCGCGGCAAGACAGCAGCGTTGTTTTCAGCCGCAACCGAAGTGGGCGGCGTGATCGCGGGTGCTTCGGAGCAGCAGGTTCAAGCGCTGTTCAATTATGGCGATGCGTTGGGTATTGCCTTTCAGATTGCTGATGATCTGCTGGACTATCAGGGCGACAGCAAGGCGACTGGGAAAAACGTCGGCGACGATTTTCGCGAACGTAAACTGACCCTGCCGGTGATCAAAGCCGTGGCTCAGGCCACGCCCGACGAACGCGCCTTCTGGGATCGCACAATCGCGAAAGGTCGCCAGCAGGATGGTGATTTGGACCATGCAATGGCGTTGATGAACCAATACCGCACTTTGGAAGCAACCCGATCAGATGCCCTGGGTTGGGCGGCCAAGGCCAAATCCGCGTTGGACGCCTTGCCTGATCACGAGATTCGGACCCTCCTGCGCGAGCTGGCCGACTACGTCGTCTCGCGCCTCAATTGAGCTGCGTCGCGCGGCACCACCACTCGGGATGCGCCGCGCCTACCTCGTAAGCTGCGAAATGGGCAGCCTTCATCGATGGATAAAGGGCGAAACACGTCGACCCTGATCCCGACATACGCACCAGCAACACATCTCTGGTTGCGCCCAATTCTTCCAAAACTCGCCCTATCTTGGGGGCCAGTTCCACCGCAGAGTTTTGCAGATCGTTCCGCTGCGCGCCCAGCCACTCGGCACAAGCATCAGATGCTTCGAAATCCGGTATTTCGTCAGGCATGGCCGAGTTCCGGCGCGTTTTCATCGCGCTGAATACCGCGCCCGTGGGTACTTCGACGCCAGGATTGACCAGCACTGAAGAGAACCGAGGCAGGGTTAACGGAGTGACTCGGTCGCCAATCCCTTCCATCCGAGCGGCCACTGCCTTCACGCAGACAGGAACATCCGCCCCAATAGACAAGGGTAGGTGTTGCGGCACTTCGCTCCCCTGGTCTGCAACCATCCGCAAAACTGCAGCCGCATCTGACGACCCACCGCCGATGCCGCCGCCATGAGGCAGCACCTTGTTCAGATGAATACGCCCGGTCCAACCAACCGTCTCAGCCGCCTGCCAAACCAGATTGCGACTGTCGGTGGGCACGCCTCTGGCATGTTCGCCAGTCACGTCCAGTGACAGGTTTGGACCCGGAACAAATTCCAGTTCGTCGCCAACGTCCGCAAAAACAACCAAAGAATCCAAAAGGTGATAGCCATCGTCTCGCTGGCCGGTCACATGCAGGGTCAGGTTAACTTTTGCAGGCGCGCAGGCCTTAGTTGCCATTTGCAACCTTCAGAGGTTCTGCGCCTTCTTCAGCCAGCACCACATCCAGCCCAACTTCTAGTTTACGGCGGATACGGTCCGGGTCAGCCTCAGCATCCGTGTCCTCGGGATCGACGAAGGAGAGCGCGCGCTTCCACTGAAACTCGGCCTCGCGACCCCGACCGACAGCCCAGTACACATCGCCCAGATGATCGTTGACCACTGGATCAACCGGCATCAACTCAACTGCACGCTCCATGTGTTCAACGGCTTCGTCATAGCGACCAAGGCGGAACAGAACCCATCCGAGGCTGTCAACAATGTACCCGCTCTCGGGGCGTGCGGCGACGGCGCGCTCAATCATGTCTAGCGCCTCATCCAACTTTTCTTGCCGTTCTACCAGGGAATAGCCCAGATAATTCAGTACTTGCGGCTGATCCGGATTCAGCTCCAACGCGCGACGGAAATCGGTCTCGGCCTGATCCCAGTTCTTAAGGCGCTCATGCGATATGCCCCGGGCATAGTGCAAAAACCAGTTGCCTGCTGATGCGCTGTCAGTCAGCTCAATAGCGCGGTCGTAGGAGTTAACGGCAGCCGCATAGTCTTCCTGCCGCCGTTCCAAGTCCGCCAGTGCAACGTGAACACTCGGTAGGTCTGGTTGTTGCCCGGCCAGATTCTGAAGGACTTCAACCGCTGCATCCATCTTTCCAGAACGACCCAGAACCTCGGCCCGACCCAGCTCTGCGGCGTGGTAGTCGTTACTCTCCGTTGGCACAGTTCGATAGGCTTCAACCGCCAGGTCATATTGGCTCAGCTCATCCAACAGCTCGGCACTCAGCAAGATTGCGTCGACATGGTTCGGACGCAAGAAGTTTGCTGTCCGTGCATACAACAATACATAGTCAGGTGACGCTTCAGAATTAAGCGCGGCGCCAACCGAGAAGAAGATCTCGGCCACGCCATCCTGCGCGGATCGGACATGAGTGAACGGCAATGTCTCTCCAGCGCCCAACCGCGCCAGATAATTCTCGATCGACGGGTCACTGCCTGCGGCAAATACGTTGTTCAGGAACTCGATCGCATCCTCATCGCGATCCAGCTGAGACAACACTTCGGCACGAGCCAACGCAGCGCGGCGCGAAAATTGTGCGACGACGCCATCATTGGCTCCGAACACCGCCTCGGATCCTTCAAAATCACCAATTGAGGCCAGTGCCATCGCCTTGTGGTAAAGGGCGAACTCCTTCAGGCCTTCTTGCGTCGAGACAGCATCAAACTGTTCCATCGCCTTGGTCATCTCACCCTGACCCAAATAGGCCCAAGCCGTCATCAACCCATCAACCAAAGGGCCAACCCCTTGTGTCTCGGGGTCTCGGGCTAGCAGGTCATCCAATTGTCCATCTGCAACCAGATTGGCCGCAATCACCATACGTGCGGCCTGGCTTGGCAGCTTCGCACCTTCGATAGTCTCGGCAATCGGCAAGGCACGCTCGATCTCGCCCAGCGCAAGACGGGCAACGACAACGCTTTCCAACAAAAGTTCATTCTGCGGATCGAATTTCAGCGCCTGAGCATAGTATTGTTCGGCAGCCGAATAATCATTCTCGTAAATCGCCTGACGGCCCGCCAGATAAGATCCGGAACCCGTATCTGCATAGACCGGCATTGCGACTGTTGAAGAGAACAGCACGGCCAACACCGCGCGACGAACCAGGGAAACCACCAAAATCCTGCCTTGTTGTCATTAGACTGACAGTCAAGCTAGGGCTTTGGTCAGGAAGAGGCAATGGCAGAGCCTTCACGACCCTGCCAGTGCCCGTTTTTTCGCTTACATATTCGGGTAGTTTGGCCCATCCCCACCTTGCGGCGTGGTCCATGTGATATTCTGGCTGGGATCCTTGATGTCACAGGTTTTGCAATGCACGCAATTCTGGAAGTTGATCACGAATCGCGGCCCGTCTTCGTCCTGGACCATTTCATAGACCCCCGCCGGGCAATACCGCTGCGCCGGTTCGTCGAATTTGGGCATGTTGACCTTGACCGGAATTTCCGGGTCCGACAGGTGCAGATGGCAGGGCTGGCTTTCCTCATGGTTCGTCATCGCAAAGGACACGTTGGTCAGGCGATCAAAAGACAGTGTGCCATCCGGTTTCGGGTAATCAATCGGCTGATGCTTGCTGGCTTCTTCCGTGACCTCAGCATCGTTTTTACCGTGCCCCATGGTGCCAAATAACGAGAAGCCCAGCGTGTTTGTCCACATGTCCAGACCGCCCAGTGCCAGAGACGGGAACAAGCCCCATTTCGACCACATCGGCTTGACGTTGCGCACCTTTTTCAGGTCTTTGCCGATGGCGCCACCGCGCACATCGGTTTCATAGGCGGTCAGCTCATCGCCCGAACGCTCGGCCCTGATGGCATCGAATGCCGCCTCGGCCGCAGCCTTGCCTGACAGCATCGCATTATGGTTACCCTTGATGCGCGGCACATTGACCATGCCCGCCGAACAGCCCAGCAATGCCACGCCAGGTGCCACCAGTTTCGGCATCGACTGCCAGCCACCTTCGGTGATCGCTCGCGCGCCGTAAGCCACACGCTTGCCGCCTTTCAGCAGCTCAGCCACCATCGGGTGGTGCTTAAATCGCTGGAATTCCATGTAGGGATAAAGGTGCGGGTTCTTGTAGTTCAGGTGGACCACAAATCCGACATAGACCTGATTGTTTTCAAGATGGTAAATGAACGATCCGCCACCCGCGTTGCCGCCCAAAGGCCAGCCCATGGTATGCGTGACCGAGCCTTCCTTGTGTTTGGCCGGGTCAATCTCCCAGATCTCTTTCATGCCGACGCCGTATTTCTGCACTTCTTTGCCGGCAGACAGGTCATATTTGGCAATCACTTCCTTAGATAGCGATCCGCGCACACCCTCGGACAAGAAGACGTATTTGCCGTGCAGTTCCATGCCCGGCTCGGTGTTGGGACCGTAGGATCCGTCGGCTTCCAGGCCAAAGACACCAGCAACCACGCCTTTTACTTCGCCGTTGTCACCGTAAACCAGTTCCGAGCAGGCCATGCCCGGGAAAATCTCAACACCCAGCTCTTCGGCCTGTTCGGCCATCCAGCGGCAGACATTGCCCATCGAGACGATGTAGTTGCCGTGGTTGTTCATCAGCGGCGGCATCGGGAAGTTTGGGATGCGGATCTTACCCGCTTCACCCAGCATATAGAAATTGTCTTCGGTCACCGGCGTGTTCAACGGCGCACCTTTTTCCTTCCAATCGGGAATCAATGCATCCAGACCGCAGGGATCGAGAACCGCACCCGACAGGATATGCGCGCCCACTTCTGAGCCTTTTTCAAGAACAACAACGTTCAGGTTGGCATCCAACTGTTTCAGACGGATGGCCGCCGACAGGCCCGCAGGACCTGCGCCCACGATCACCACATCGTATTCCATCGCTTCGCGTTCAATCTCGGCCATCGCGGGCTCCTTAGCTAACTTTCCGAATTGGCGCTCTCACCGCATGGTCTGCGCAATTTTGTTTCACGGCTGATTACCTGTTTGAAAAGACCTTGGTCAATCGAAACACGGCGTAACAAAGTCGCATTGCGGCAGTTTATGCCTCTGGCGCGTCCCCCAACAGGTATCTGGGACCACTTCCATGGGACTTAGCCCGATCATCCGGATTGTAGAGGGCGCATTTTGGCAGGCTCAGGCATCCACAGCCAATGCAGCCATCCAAATTGTCGCGCAATCGCATCAAGGTGTCGATTCGCTGATCCAGATGGGAACGCAAGCTGACACTGATATCCTTCCAGTCTTTTGGCGTTGGGGTTCTATTTCCCGGCAGGCCAGAAAGAACCTCCCGGATCTCGGGCAGGGTTAACCCGAATTGCTGGGCGATCATGACAAAGCTCAGGCGCCGAATGTCCGCCCGCTGATACCGCCGCTGCCCGCCGGCATTGCGCCACGGCGAGATCAATCCCTGCGCCTCATAGTACCTTATTGCAGAAACCGCCAACCCGGTGCGCTGCGCCAATGCTCCGATTGCCAGGCCTTCAGAAACAACCATCAGATCCTCAAAAACATCTTGACCTAAAGTTAGGTTTAGAAATTACGGTGAGTCGAAGCAAGTCAAAAGTTGAAAAGGAAACACTATGACGGCGACACTTGAACACACCAACTTCACTGTACGGGATCCAAAGGCATCTGCGGCATGGATGGAAAAAGTCTTTGGCTGGAAAACCCGCTGGGAAGGCGCAGCCATCGCGGGCGGCTACACGGTGCATGTTGGCAGCACCCACACCTATCTGGCACTTTACGCCCCTTCCGATCCCAGGCCAGCAGGGGAAAGCAGCTACGATGTTGTCGGCGGGCTGAACCATGTGGGCGTTTTGGTGGCGGACATCGACGCCACCGAAGCCAAAGTCCGGGACGCCGGGTTCGACCCTCATAATCATGCCGACTACGAGCCGGGCAAGCGATTCTACTTCGACGATGACAATGGCATAGAATTCGAAGTCGTTCAGTATGATTGAGATGTTGTGGCTCGGAACCGATGCGCATCGATGGCGACGGGGTGAGCTTCTGGGGTATCGCTACAGGCGATCCCCGCCACCCCCGAGACGGCGCTAAGTCGCGAATCCAGCGCCTCGCGGCCTTTGGCCTCTTGCAATTTACACGCCATTTGGGTCAGGTATTCGCTAACCTATCCTTCGCCCCGACGCTTTTGTGCGGCGGGGCGACTCAATTTTTGCGTGGACAAGTAGAGTATGGAAAAGATCCCAATGACGCCTTCGGGCAATGCCGCGCTCGGAGCCGAGCTTAAAAATCTCAAATCCGTCGAGCGTCCGGCGATTATCGAGGCGATTGCTACGGCTCGGGAACTTGGGGACCTGAAGGAAAACGCCGAATACCATTCGGCCCGCGAAAAGCAGGGATTCATCGAGGGCCGCATCAAAGAACTTGAAGGCATTCTGTCGCTGGCCGATGTGATCGATCCGGCCAAGCTGTCCGGTGCGATCAAGTTTGGTGCCAAGGTCACATTGGTCGACGAAGATACCGACGAGGAAAAGACCTGGCAAATCGTTGGCGAATACGAGGCCAATATCGAAGCTGGTCTGCTGAACATTAAGTCGCCCATCGCCCGCGCCTTGATCGGCAAGGAAGAAGGCGACAGCGTCGAGGTCAGCACGCCGGGTGGCGTCCGATCTTATGAAGTTCTGAGCATCACATACGCCTGACCGGAGCACGCGTCATGTCAGGGTCAAAACCTGATCCGGAATCCGAACGACCAACATCGCTTGGCATCTACGACCGGCCTCGCGTACCGTCTGTGACCGGAATCGAAATTGCAGCATTGGTACTCAGCCTGATCTGGCTGGTGGTGTCCGTTGTCTTTCTGGTTATGCCGGGTCAGGAACAGGGCAGCGGTCTGATTGTGACTTTTCTGGCAGTCTTCATGCCTGTGGCAATGATCTGGGTTGCCGCCATGGCCATGCGTGCCAGTCGGATCATGCGCGAGGAAAGCGCCAGGTTGCAAACAGCGATTGATGCGATCCGCAATACCTATGTCATCCAACAACAGCGCGCCGCCAGCACATATGAACCGACTGTCAGCAAAAAGCTGGACGAAATTGCTCAAACCGCAAAGAAGACCGAGGATGCACTGGCGACTTTCTCATCCAAACGCAGTGCGCCAGCGAGAGTTGCATTGCAACACGCCGGCACCGGCGATCAAACCTCGCTGGAACTTGGCACCCCAGCAGAAGAAATCGCGCCGCCACTGACCACAGATGTTTTCGTCAAGGCCCTGAACTTTCCGGAAACGCAGGACGATACCGAAGGGTTCGACGCCCTGAGGGTCGCGCTGAAGGATCGTAAGACCGCGCAATTGGTCCAAGCCTCGCAGGATGTGCTTACACTGCTCAGCCAGGAAGGCATCTATATGGACGACCTGCGCCCCGACATGGCGAGACCTGAGGTCTGGCGGCAGTTTGCTCAGGGGGCACGCGGAAAGACGGTCGCAGCGTTGGGCGGTATTCGGGATCGTTCGTCTTTGGCACTGACCGCGGCTCGGATGAAACAGGACCCGATCTTCCGAGATGCCACGCATCATTTTCTGCGCCGTTTCGACAATATGATTGTCGAGTTCGACTCGATCGCCAGTGATGCTGAGCTGACGGAATTGGGCGAAACCAGAACAGCGCGTGCGTTTATGTTACTTGGACGCGTGGCTGGCACGTTCGACTAGTCAGGAACAACCACCCAGCACATTTTAGTGGCGCTGTTGAACCCGAATATGTGTTTGAACGGGCCAGTCTGTTCCTGACCCATGGCCTGGAACCCTTCTCGTTCATACAAAGCGCGGGCACGTGGGTTGGTATCGATCACATCCAGTTGCACTTCGGTCATTCCGGCCTGCCGCGCCTGGGCTTTGATGGCGGCCAGAAGCGCTGTTCCCACACCTTGCCCGCGCGCCTCTGCTGCAACGAAGATGCCGTCCATCTGAAACACACCGGGTTGCAGGTCACGTTCCAGAACGCTCAGGATCAAGCCGCGCCAGATCGCACCAAACCACCCGTAAACGCGGGCAAGATCGGTCATGCTGCCCCCCGCAAGACCGCCCTCTTTTGTCTTGAAGCCTGCAAGCCCCAACATCTGCCCATCCAAGTCGCGGGCAACAAGCGCGAAGTCCGGGTTCAATACGGTTTTGAAAAATGCCAAACCTTTGTCGTCGGGCCCCATGACCCGGCTCAGCTTGGCCGCGAAGGCCTGCCAGAACAGGGCAGCGGCCTGCGGTCTTTCAGCCGCAGTAAATCCACGCGAAATCGAAATTGTCACAACCCAAAACTCCCATATGGGATAAAGCGCACTAGGTCGCCGGGTTTGATATGACGTTCGCCATCTTCTATTTCAACCAACCCTTCGGCCCAGCTGAGCCCGCTGATACGGCCTGACCCTTCCGAATGAAAAACCTCGACCTGACCCTCGCGAACGCGCGCGCGCAGGTATTCCCGCCGCCCTGGCTTTTTGCGTTTTTCAAACGCCGCGGGAACGTCGAACCCTTGTGGTTCTGCCCAGCCCTGCCCCGACATCAGGCCCAGCGCCGGGCGGGCAAAGATCAACGTGCAGACCAGTGCAGCCACTGGATTGCCGGGCAGGCCAAAAACCGGCTTCCCCGACCACATGCCCAGAGCCAGCGGGCGTCCCGGCTTAAGCGCGATGCGCCATTCCTGCATGGCCCCAGCCTGCCGCAACAGAGCCGACACATGGTCTTCATCCCCTGCGGACGCCCCACCGCTGGTAAGAATGACATCCGCCTGATCCGCTGCCTCATCCAAGCGAGCCTGCAGCTTGTCGCGGTCATCCGACACACGTCCCATATCAACCGGGATAAACCCTAACCGGTCAACCAGCGACAAAAGCATCGGGCGGTTGGCGTCAAAAATCTGCCCCGGCCCAGCGCTGGCGCCCGGCTCCACCAATTCATCTCCGGTAGACAGAATTGCCACGCGCAACGGGCGGCGCACCAACACCTCGGAGATTCCAACCGCTGACATCAACGCCAGATCAGCAGGTGTGGCTTTACGCCCGGCACACAGGGCCACGTCGCCTTCGACCACATCCTCGCCCGGGCGCCTTGTGTTGGCGCCTTGTTTCATTGGGCCATGAAATGCAATCTTGTCGTCCCGAACTGTTACGTCTTCTTCTAGAATTACAGTGTCCACACCTTTAGGCAGCGCGGCCCCTGTCAGCACGCGCAGGGCACTACCTGCGGGGACCTCACCAGCAAACGGGATACCCGCCGCTGCGCGACCATGGGTCAACGGCATGACGCATACGCCTTCAGGGATCGGCCCCGCAAAACCATAACCGTCCACGGCTGTGTTAGGTTGCGGCGGGTTCGACCGGTTCGCAATTACATCCTCGGTCAGAACCCGCCCCATAGCTTTGGATACCGACACACGCTCGGACGATGTGACCGGGCGCAATCTGTCCTGCAATAGGGCCAGCGCCTCGTCGACCGGCGTCCAGGAGACGCCGGCGGGCAACGCGAAACAATCGTTTCGCAACGGCGGCGGTACAATGTTCGACTTGTCCTGAGATACGCCCAAAATCCAACCTTCCTCTGCGGCTGAGACATCCAATTGGCCCATCAATTCCTGATCTGTCAATTGCGACAGTGCCAGGGCGACCTGCTCGACCTGCCACGCATCCTTGATCCGTCCTTCTGGTGCAGCACCAAGGTTTAGCGATGGCCAGATTTCGACGAACGCAACCGGTTTATCAAGTGGCTCGAATGGCCAGATCGACACTTGCCCCTGAAACAGGCTCCGCAGTCGGTGCAACACCGGCAGACCCATCATCACCTGGCCGCCAACCGCACCTGCACCCGCCATTTGCCAGCATGTGAAGCTGCCCTTGGCCAGGCCTTCCACCTTTCGACGGTCGGGAAACGGGTTCTGATAGTCTGCTTTGGTGCGCGGCAACCCGTCGATATCCCGACGCAGGCCATTCATCCAGAACGGGCCTTTGCCGCCAAACTGCCTGTTGATCTGACCGGCTAGGTCAAAGCGATTATTGGCCGCTGGGGTGTCGCTGATATGCGCTTCCAACCACTCCCACAGGACAAGTGGATTGTCTGTCCCGGTAATGGCGTTTGCAAAGCCCGACGGGTAGCCGAATGGAAAGTCAAATCCCACAAGCACCTGTCGGTCAGCTGCAAGCTCACTTCGGATAAAACTGCTCAACCAGTCCTCAGCAACCTTCCGGTTGCGCAAATACACGGGGTCGCCTGATTGACCTCTACGCGCAACGCAAACCCAGATCGCATCCTTGCGAGGGCGTGGCCCGGTATCATTTCCACCGGACCAATCCACCATCACAAAGCTATGAAACAGTGTCACAAACCGACCTCGTCCAGAATAAAATCCGCAATTTTGGCGGTGGCGTTCAGATCAAAAACCGGGCGGTCCAGCTCCAGCGGCGTGTCGCTGGCAACAGCACGGATCGTGTCATCATCGGTGGCGATCAGAGTGTTGCCGGGTTCAGCGCGGAACGCCTCGATCTTGGGGTGACCTGCGCGCTTGTACCCCTCGATCAACACCAGATCGACAGGAGAGAGCCGGGCCAGCAGCGACTCCAGTGTAGGTTCTGGTGCGCCCCGCAGCTCTTGCATCAGCGCAACGCGCTGGCCCGAGGCTAATAGCACCTCATGCGCACCGGCCACCCGGTGGCGATGGCTGTCGCGGCCTGGCTGATCGACATCAAAGCTGTGGTGGGCGTGTTTGACGGTTGAAACAGTAACGCCGCGCCCGGTGATCTCGGTCACCAGCCGCTCCATCAACCCGGTTTTACCGGCGTTTTTCCAACCGGTGACACCGTACAGCTTCATGAGTGTTCCAGCAGTTCTTTGGCCCGGTGCAGGTCTTCGGGTGTGTTGACGTTGAAGAAGGGATCAAAGGGCTCGGCCTCAAACAAGGCCTCGCGCCCGTCATGTTTGTCGGTCCACAACACCACTTTGCGCAGGCCGTTATTCAGCGCTGTGCGCAAATCATCGCGCAGGGCGACCGGCCAGAGGCCAAAGGTCGGGTGTCGATTTATCCTTTTCCTGCCGCCAGATTTCAACATGTCTTCCCCGGTCCGGGGGGTTGTGGCGAGTACAAGTGGATGCGCCTGGCCCTCAGAGGCCTGCACCAGACGAGCAACCAGATCACGTGGGAAGAACGGCGTATCCGCAGCCGCGGTGATGATGCGATCTGCCCCGAGTTCGGCAGCCCAGTCCAAACCTGCCAAAACCCCGGCCAACGGGCCGGCAAAACCGTCTATCGAATCTGGAATGACCGGAAAATCCAAGTCGGTAAAACGCGCGGGATCGCCATTGGCGTTCAGTGCCAGACCGTCCACTTGGGGTCTAAGTCGATCAATGACATGGGCCAATAGGCTTTTGGTCCCGAGCTGTAGCAGGCCCTTGTCCCCACCGCCCATCCGGGTTGCTAAACCGCCCGCGAGGATCAGGCCTAATGGCTGTTTCATTTGGTGACCCCGATCAATTGTTCACATCCTCAACTCCGCCCGGCACGATAGCGTATCTTCAGCTCAGCTGAAATGCTGATGGGTATAGATGATGCAGAACAAACAACCACATAACCAACGTGCCTATCGAAAGCAGCGACGTCACTGAAACAGAGTGCGCCGCCAGCTCTGCTTTCTGGTCGTAGTGCTTGGCCAGAAGGAAAGCATGTTTTGCGGTTGGGACCGCGGCGGACACTGTCGCGGCAATAATCCAAAGCGGTGTCATTCCCAACGCGGCAGCGGTTAGAAGCACCAAGCCGGGCAGCAAGATCAGTTTGATCAGCGATACGCCAAGGACGTACAGGCCGGTTTTCCTGATCGCCCCAAGCCGTGTTGCAAAGCCGATTGCAAACAGCGCCACTGCAGACAGCCCTTGGCCCAGGATATGCAAATAGTCGGACACGATGTCCGAAAACCCCAACCCTGTCAGCGAATAAAGAACACCCAGAAAAGCGGACAAGATGATTGGGCTTTTAAGTGCGTTGAACACCAGCGTTATCAGCCCAGCGCGGTTCTGATCCTGCGCCGACGACGCGTTTTCCAGCATCACAGTGACAACAAACAACAGAACCGCAATCACGACGATAGAGATTACTGCTGGCAGCGACCCCTTTGAGCCGAACAAGGAATGCAGAACCGGCAAAGCCACCAACCCCGCGTTTGAGGCGATAGCAAGATAAGCCAGCATCGTCGCTTCACCTGCGTTCCATCCCAGTGCGCGGCGGATCAAAATGTACAGCACCATGAACAAGCCGGCCGTCACGCCGCCGAAAGCAATCAGAAATCCGTAATTCAAAAGCTTGCTAAACTCTTCCTGCCCAATCAGCATAAACAACAGGGCTGGGATCAGGACATAAACGGCAAATTGCACAAGCACATCGGCCAGTTTCTCATCAAAAACCTTAGTGAGAGAAAAGAGGTACCCGGTGGCGATGACACCAAACACCGGCGCGATCAGGCTGACAAACTCCAAAAGTACTACCTCCGAAATTGATTGTGCTCACCAGTTCGGTCCTCGAACTGGCCATGCGCTTCTATGCGTTTCCCGAGGCGCTTTTCCTGCGGTGCTTTTTGTCCTCGACACTTACGCTCGCTGGATCCGCGTCGCGGACCAGGCGATCTTCACCCGCAAGACACACAAATCTCTGCCCTCGCATTCGGCCGATCAGCGTCAAGCCGACCTCGCGCGCGATTTCGACGCCCCATGCGGTGAAGCCGGACCGTGAAGCCAGGACTGGGATACCCATCATCGCGGTTTTGATTACCATCTCGGATGTCAAACGGCCTGTGGTATACAGGATTTTGTCCTCTGGTGCCTCACGCTCGGACAGCATCCAGCCTGCGATCTTGTCAACGGCGTTGTGACGGCCAACGTCCTCCATGTAGACAAGCGGCCGGTTCTCCCGGCACAAAATTGTGCCATGGATCGCACCCGCCTCGAGATACAGCGACGGCGTGCGGTTGATCTTGGAGGCCAAGTCATAGAGCCATGAGGTTCGGACCGTGACCCGCGGCAGGCGCACGTCCTCCAGCCCCTCCATCATATCACCAAATACCGTCCCTACCGCGCAGCCGCTGGTGCGGGTCTTTTTCTTCAGTTTGTCTTCATACGAAGTCTCACGCGCGGTGCGCACCACCACGGTTTCCAGATCGTCGTCATAGTCGACCCGCGTGATCTTATCATCTGATAGCAGCATCCCCTGATTGCGCAAAAACCCCAACGCCAAGTATTCAGGATAATCGCCGATGGTCATCGCAGTGACGATTTCTTGCGAATTGAGGTAAATCGTCAGCGGGCGTTCCTCGACCACCGAAATGCGGCTGACCTCTCCGTTCTGATCCACGCCCTCGACAGCACGGGTCAGACGCGGCGCACCCGGGTCTGGCGCGATGATGTAGTCCGTGACATCCAGTTCCGTGGACAATTGCAACCCTTTCCCAAGACGGCTACTGCTGCTGGCATCACCATAGGATTTAGCCATGGCAATCACCACACCCAAGTCATACTTCTGGAAGGGTTTTCGCGACGGGGCACCTTTCGTATTCGTCGCGGTTCCCTTCGGCACCTTGTTTGGCGTGTTTGCCACCGAAGCCGGGTTGAACATTATCCAGGTTCTTGCCTTTTCGGCCACCGTCTTTGCAGGTGCTGCGCAATTCACGGCGCTGCAATTGCTGCAGGAACAAACGCCGACCGCGATTGTGCTGGCCTCAGCCTTGGCAGTGAACCTGCGAGTGGCGATGTATTCGGCATCTCTGACCCCCTACCTTGGGGCCGCCCCGATGTGGCAAAGGGCATGTGCGGCCTATCTGACCGTGGATCAGTCTTACGCCTGCTCGATGATTCAGTTCGAAAAAGAACCTGAGATGTCCCTGCCGCAACGCATGGCGTATTTTTTTGGCTCTGTCACACCAATCACACCCCTGTGGATTTTTGCGACATATCTCGGGGCTGTTCTCGGAACTCAGATCCCGGACAGCTGGGCGTTGGATTTCGCTCTACCGATCACGTTTTTGGCCATGGTCGGGCCGATGATGCGCACCTTGGCGCATGTGGTTGCGGCGATTGTAGCCATTGCGGTTGCAATACTGACAGTCGGGGTTCCGTTCAACCTTGGCCTGCTGATTGCGGGTGCTGCAGGCATGATGGCGGGGGCACAGGCTGAAGTGATGATGGAGCGTCGGAAAGCATGACACAGATTGACGCGGCCACCATCTGGTTCATCATCATCGGGCTGGCAATTGGCAGTTTTGCCTTGCGTTTTGCCTTTATCGGTTTTGTCGGCAATCGCCCGATGCCGCCCTGGCTGCTGCGCCATCTTCGGTACACTGCGGTGGCTATCTTGCCTGCCCTGATCGCCCCGTTGGTCGTCTGGCCATCGGCGACTGAAGGTCAGCCCGACGTGGCTCGTATGGCCGCCGCCGCCGTGACACTGGCGGTCGGGCTAATCACCAAGAATGTGCTGGCGGCGATCTTCACCGGCGCAGGCACGCTCTATGGGTTGCTGTATCTATTGGGTTGACGTCGCGCTCAGTTGATTGAGGCGTGCATTGTTGGCGGCAAGACCTGCTTGCAGATCGGCATCATCGTTCTCGCGGTACTCTTCCGTGACAACACCGGGTATCTGGCCGAATTGTTCCGAGAGTTTGACGGGGAAAAAGGTGACGTCGATCTGTTCGAACCCAGGCACCTGCTTCAGGATGCTGGCCGTCGAGTTTGCGCAATATGCGCCTGCGACCGGACCACTCTGCTTGGCCAGTTGAAGTGCAATCTCAGCCTGCTGAGGCGTAACCTGGATCGTCTGGATACGAGCATAGTGCGTTTCGCGAGCATGCGAGCTTCGATAGGCCTGCTCGACAGCCGGAGTGATCCCATAAAGCACGTCATCGACAACCGGTACCACATCCGCCCGGAATGACCCCGCAGGATCGAAGATTACCCGTTCACTGCCGCCGATCATCAAAGACGTATGCGCCCCGGACCCGGTGCGCGTATTGATCATCGTATACAACGTCAGAGTTGATGGACCGGGATCGCGGTATGACCGGGCTATAACCTCAGCCTGATCCGCCTGCGGCCGCTTCGACCCGGCGCAACCTGCAACCGTGGCTGCCAGCAGGCAGACAATCAAAATCCTGAACACAGCCGCCCCCGGTAAAATCTACGACGCGAAGACTGCCAGAAACAGGCAAAGGATTGCGATGGCGACTACGCACCATGTGGTGGCCTTGATAAACCCGTCAAATGTTTTGGTTTGAACGGTAATGTCCATGTCGCCGTGCTTGTGTTCAGCCATGTGTCTAAGACTCCCAATTCGCGTGTTTGATATGTTGGATAATAGAAAACGAAGGGCCTGTCACCACGTCATTCGCGCGCAGGTCCGCGCTCTGCGAAAACCGAACATCCGGCGTAGCCAAAGCCCCACCGCCACGGAAGACCGCTGCACGGCCCTCCGCCGAAACGGACAGCCCCGAACATGGCATCGGCAGTTATGGAATGCACAGACCTGACTTGATCGGGCGTCAGGTCATAGCGTTGGGCGTACTCGTCGACATGGCTATCGCCATGATCCCTAACGCAAGACCGTAAGGTCTCGTCAGCGGACAGTCGAGCATCATAGCTGTCTTCCGCCCGCAGCGCGCCGCCCGCATTGTGGTAGGCCCGATCATGGATCATACAGCAGTCTTCCCACGGCGGTTGTGTCTCATACAGCTCGCCAATTTGCGGGAACGTTTTGGCAACCCACCGCCAACTTGTCGACAACCCGCCCGAGCATCCGTCGGTTTCAAACGGTGTCAGATCAGCCACGTCTCGCTGCGCGATCAAAGCGTGATGGGCCGGCATTTCAAAGCTGCGCATCAAGTCCTGAGCTGACGCGCAGATTGGCAGAACTAGAAAAACCAAGGCCAGGCTAGGGGCTTTCATCACGCATCGCCTCAGTATCGACCTGCATTCCGAACGTGGTGGCCAGCCACAGCATCAGCCTTTCACCGGGTCCCATTTCCGCGCGAACGCGCAGCACCTCTTTTGCCATGGCCGGGCGATCCGTGATCAGGCCATCCACACCCATCGAGGCCATTGCGGACATCTGCAGCGGATCATTCACCGTCCACACATAGATATCCTTGCCCGCTTCATGGACCGAGCGGACAAGACCCGGCGATACCATCGCAGCGTTGACAGCTACAAAATCGCCCTCGAGCCCCGCCAGATCACCGATCGCTGTTGCAGCCAACACACCTGCTCGCCAATCTGGGCGCAGGGCCTTCATCTTTTGAACGGCGGGGTACTTCAGCGACATGGTGGCGATATCGTCCTGCATCCCCAATTCCTCGACCAAACCGGCGACCCGGTTTTCCAGATCAACGTCATGGCCATAATACTTCAATTCGATGATGACCTTGGCCCGGCCCTTTGCCGCAAGCAGCACGTCACGCAAAGTCGGAGAACGCTCCACGGCATATTCTGGTCCGTACCAACTGCCGATATCGATCTCGGCCACATCCTCCATCGTGGCATCCCAAACCTTGAGGTTCATGCCAGCAAGCTTCATGAAATCGCTGTCATGGGCAACGATAACAACGTCATCTGCCGTTTCCTGCACATCGATCTCGACCCAGTCTGCGCCATCTTCGATCGCTTTCAGAACCGAGGCCATGGTGTTTTCGGGTCGCAATGCCGCCGCGCCACGGTGGCCAATGACATCGGCGTGATCCGGGGCCTGAACACGCTCTAGCAATCCCTGCCCTAACCACAGGCCGATCAACACGGCAGCAGCCGCCGCGCTGACGGTTACGAAAACGGGTGCCTTAATCTGTCGCGGTTCGGGATGCTGAAAGTCTTTTGTTTGGGTATCAAAAAAGCCGTCCAGCAGAACAGCCAGAGCCCCCAGCGCAGTGGCCGCCAAAATCAAACCTGCCAAGGACCACAACCCCGCGACAACCAAGCTGAGTATCAGCGCTAGTCTCAGGTTCACACCGTCTTGCAACGGCACAAGCCCGAAAAGCACGCCAGCCACCGCAGCGATCAGCGCCGCAATAACCAGGCGCAGGCCCAACCAAAGGGCCAGCTCGACCTTCAGGCGACCGCGTTTCCTATCCATCCGCCGCGTGCTTTCGTCAAACGCCGCCTTGGGGGCACAATCTTCGAAAAGGACCAAATGCAAAGCCAGCGCCCAAGCTGACAGTCGACGGATCAGCACCCACGCCAAAGAAAGAACCACGACGCCAATCAGAATGACCGCGAGCCAAAATGCTGGCGGATGAAACGTCAGGTAGTAGTTGATGTCATATTCGGTCAGCGTCCACCACGCGATCAAACCCGCAACGGCCACAAATGGCAGCGCCAGAAGCAACACACGGAAAATGAAACGTACTGCGAACCCAAACAAAGCCGGCAGGCGGGACAAGATCAGGCCGATAGCCGCGCTGCCTGCACGCCACGGGTCGCTTTCCCCCATGCGCAGCGATCCGGCCATGACCGAGAAGACAAAAACTTCGGCCAGCAAAAACAGACTGAGTACGACAATGGCCGCGATAAACCCGGCAGGTGAAAGCAGGAACATTGCGATGTCCTGGTCTGTCAGTGCGGACTGGTTGGACAAGGACACCGCAAGATTGACCGCGATGGCGACGCCCGGTGCGATCAATGCAACCAGCAACAATCGCACCGCAATATAGATCGGCAAGAACACCCGCCGCCGTTCCCAGGCCCCGGCATAGGCATTTGTAACGGCAGAGAAATAGCTCACGCGGCGGCCTCCTGAATGGTGAACTCATTCAAGGCTGCGCCAACGTGAATTGCAAGTCAGACGGTTAGGTTTCTTCCAGATCCGCGGCCAGCCGGAACCCGATACGATTGGCTGGTTTGTCTTCGACCGATTTTGGCAGGGCCCGCAGCATGACGTTCAATTGGCTGACATGCTGCACCAGTTGGGTCCGCGCGCCTGTCCCATCCGAGCCATAAAAGGTGATGATATCCGGGTCGAAATACCCCATCCCTTCGATGCGCATCACACCTGCATCACCTCCGGTAAAGCCCATGGCGACCTCGTGATCACCATCCAGCGTCTTTTCGAAATTCTGAATATAGAGGATCAGGCGCTCATAGGCCCATTGTGCCGGGCTTTTGTTGGCAACCGGTGTTTGCAGCGTTTCCGGCAGATCCTTCGATCCGGATTCAGCCTCGGGGTTCGAATGGACCTCATAACAACGCGGCAGCGCTGCTGCTTCGGCGGCCTCGGCTGACGTTTCGATCTTGTCCTGCATTCCTCATCCCTTGCGTTGGTACACCCACGCCCCATCCGCGCGGCGCGTCCGGGTTACAGCTCCAATGTGGTGAAGATGGTTCACGTGTGCAACCGCTTCGACCAAAGCAAGACCATACTCCCCTTCACGTATCGTGCGTTTGAACAAGGATGCAAAGCATTCCGAAGCGGCTTTGGGCGTTTCCAGATCGTCCAACAGGCGCGTCAGCGCGCCGTGATGGTTATCAATCAATTGCCGCATCCGTGTCGGTAACCCGGTAAAAGGCAGTTTATGGCCACCCAGAACCAGATGATCGGGATGGGCCAACGGCTGCAACCTCTCGCAGGCCTCAAGCCAGTCCGCGACCGGGTTCGCCATGGGTTCGGTAGCGTACACACCCAGATTGGGGCTGATGGAGCTTAGGATCTGATCTCCGGTCAGGACAAGACTGTCATCCCGGCTCCAGAATGTCGCGTGTTCGGGTGCATGACCATTGCCCATATGCACATCCCAATCGCGGCCGCCCATGCGGATCACATCACCCTGTTTGATCCGAGTGAACCCCAGGGGCATCGGATAGACAGTGTCAGCAAAGTTGAACGGGCGGTCCGCCATTCGTTTGGCCAAAATCTCGGGCGTCATGCCCGCGCTGCGATAGAATTCGAGCGTTTCCGACGGCCAGTTTTCCTGCACGTCCAGCGTCAGCATCCGCGCAAACAGCCAAGCGGTGCGGCTTGCCACCAGTTCAGCACCATGCTCGGACTGAAACCAACCGGCATTGCCGACATGATCCGGGTGATGGTGGGTGACCACGACCCGTTTCACCGGTTTTCCCGCCAACGGGCCCGCCAGCAGTGTTTCCCAGATGCTCCGGGTCTTTTTCGACGACACGCCCGTGTCGATCACCGTCCAACCGTCACCATCGTCCAACGCATAGACATTGACGTGATCCAAGGCCATGGGCAGTGGCAACCGCATCCACAACACACCGTCGGCGATTTCGATGGCCTCGCCGGATGCAGGCGGTTCAGACCACGGATATCGGATCGTCGGGGGGTGTTCGTCGTCCATTACGCAACCAAATCGTCGGCGCTGAGCGCAAACAAATCCTCTGCCCCGCTTTGTGCCTGGGCCAAAAGGCCCGAGTGTTCGGGAAGCAGTGCATTGATGTAATAGCGCGCCAGCTTGGCCCTTGGCCCATCAGGGTCGGCAAGTGCGGCAGACAGATGGTAATGGCCACCCAGCACACGCGCAAAGGCGTTCAGATAGGCCACAGCCCCAGCAAAACGGTTGTTCATGTCATCCTGCGAAACCAACCATTCCGTCGCCTCACGCAGCGATTCACTGGCTTCCCAGACCGGTCCTGCAAGCTCGGGCAGGGTTGCACGGGCTTTTTCCGCCTGGTCTTCAATCTCGTCCAACAGGCGCGAGGCTGCCTCACCGCCGTCCATCATTTTGCGAGCGACAAGATCCATCGCCTGAATACCGTTGGTGCCTTCGTAAATCGCCGTGACACGCACATCCCGATAATACTGCGCGGCTCCGGTCTCTTCGATGAAGCCCATGCCGCCATGCACCTGCAGCCCGGTTTCAGCCACGCGCATGCCGGTCTGCGTGCCAAAGGCCTTGCCGATCGGCGTCAACAGAGCTGCGCGGGCAGCCCAATCCGCGTCACCGGTCGCATGTGCCATATCGATAGCTGCTGCGTTGGCCAGCATGATGGCCCGAGCGGCGAATACATCGGCGCGCATTTCGGTCAGCATCCGCCGCACATCCGCATGATCGATGATGGTGCCCGAAGGTGTTTTGCCCTGCTTGCGCTCCAAAGCGTAGGTCATCGCATGTTGATACGCACCTTCCGCGGCGCCAACCCCCTGCCCGCCAACGCCAAGGCGCGCGTTGTTCATCATGGTGAACATCGCCGCCATACCGCCGTTTTCCTTGCCAACCAGCCATCCGGTTGCGCCGTCATACTGCATCACACAAGTCGGAGAGCCGTGCAGACCCATCTTGTGTTCCAGCGACACAACTTTCAGATCATTGGCCACGCCCGGATTACCATTTTCATCTGGCAAGTACTTTGGCACCAGAAACAGCGAAATCCCTTTTGTGCCCGGTACGGCATCAGGCAAACGGGCCAGAACGAGATGGCAGACGTTCTCGCAGAAATCATTGTCACCCCAGGAGATATAGATCTTTTGCCCGGTTACGGCATAGGTGCCATCCCCGTTCGGCTGGGCCTTCGAGGACAATGCACCCACATCCGAGCCGGCCTGCGGCTCTGTCAGGTTCATGGTCCCCGACCAGTCTCCTGAAATCAGTTTGGGCAGGTACAACGCCTTAAGCGCGTCATCCGCGTGATGTTCCAGTGCTTCAATCTGACCCTGTGTCATCAGCGGTGCCAATTGCAGTGACAGGCACGCGGCGCTCATCATTTCGTTCACCGCAGTTGTTACGGTCATGGGCAACCCCATGCCGCCATGCTCGGGATCACTGCTCATCCCGATCCAACCGCCTGCGGCAATTGCCTTCCATCCGTCGCCATATCCCGGTGACGTACGCAGCACACCGTTCTCTAGACGTGCAGGTTCAAGATCGCCGGGACGCTGAAGCGGGGCCAGAATCTCTTCGCACATTTTGCCAGCTTCGGACAGGATCGCACTGACAACATCCGGGCTGGCATCTTCGTATTTTTCGGTTGATGCAATCTGATCGAACCCCACCACTTTGCTAAGCAGGAATTCGTAGTCTGAAATCGGGGCGCGATATGGCATGGTTTGCCTCTGGGTATGTCTAAAAGGATTGCGCAGGTGGGCTTGGATTCCGTGTCCTGCGCCGGTATTCATCTGTGCTTTGATGAATTACCTACCCTTCCCTATGTTGCAAGCAACCAAAACGCGGCGTCACCAGACATGATCCCCACCACACTTGACCTGACAGCCGACCCACAAGGCATAGCACGTGCCGCAGATCTGCTGCGGCAAGGCTTGCTCGTCGCCTTTGCAACCGAAACCGTCTACGGCCTGGGAGGAGATGCCCGGAACGGACTAGCCGTAGCTTCGATCTACGAGGCAAAGGGACGGCCCAGCTTCAACCCGCTGATTGCCCATGTCGCTTCGGTTCAGGCAGCGCAACGGTTTGTAGAGTGGTCCGATAAGGCTCAAATGCTGGCGGATGCCTTTTGGCCTGGTCCTTTGACGCTGGTCCTGCCGCTGCGGGAGGGGAGCGGAATCTCCGCTTTGGTCACCGCAGGGTTGGATACTTTAGCTGTCCGTGTGCCTGCGCACCACACGGCCAGAGCCTTGCTGGCAGAGTTCGACGGCCCGGTGGCTGCGCCTTCGGCCAACCTGTCTGGTCAGATCAGTCCCACGACAGCCGAACATGCACGTGCGGGTCTTGGCGGGCGCATTGCCGCGATACTGGACGACGGCCCGTGCGGTGTAGGGCTCGAATCCACAATCGTTGGCCTAGCGGAAGAACCAACCTTGTTGCGCCCGGGAGGTGTCACTCTGGAACAGATTGAGGCGGTTCTGAATGCCCGCTTACACCTGCACCAATCCGGCGACTTGCTGACCGCCCCGGGCCAATTGCAATCTCATTATGCCCCGGACGCGCCGGTTCGGTTGAACGTGCGTACACGGCAGGGCGATGAAGTCCTGCTTGGCTTTGGTTCTGTTGAGTGCGATTTGAACCTGTCAACCAAGGGTGATCTGACCGAAGCGGCATCAAATCTGTTTGCGGCTTTACACAAGTTGAACGAAACGGGCCGCCCGATTGCCGTGTCCCCGATCCCGAACACTGACCTGGGCGCCGCAATCAACGACCGTTTGCACCGCGCCGCCGCGCCGCGCGACAGCTGATCAGGCGCGACCGGCGCTAGCCGACAGTGTCAACGGATCAACACCAAGCGTCGCCAAAGCTGCCGCCCATTTTTCGTCATCAGGCACATCAAATACAAGATTCGATGTCGCCTCGGTCGTTAGCCAGCCATTCATTCCGATTTCGTCTTCCAACTGATCAGGCCCCCACCCGGAATACCCCAACGCCAGCATCGAATTCAGCGGTCCACGCCCCGAGGACAGATCTTCAAGCACATCCAGCGTGGCTGTCATGCTGAAATCCTCGGATATCTGCATGGAATGCAAATTGGCCTCATAATCTGCACTGTGCAGAACAAAGCCGCGCGACATTTCGACCGGACCGCCGAAATGGACCAGTCTTTCACCAACCACAGGGATTTTGCACGCGATGTTCAGCTGGCCCAGCAGCGTTTTAATGCGTAGATCCGAGGGCTTGTTGATGATCAGCCCCATTGCACCATCTTCGCCATGGCTACACATATATACGACCGAGTGATCGAAGCGCGGATCACCCATACCAGGCATCGCAATCAACAGTTTTCCGGTCAGGTCCATGGTCGGGCATCTCTTGATGTGTACCCTTCAACAATGACCCTGCGGCATGTGGATTGGCAAGGGAGCAACGGGTATTTCGCCAGATTTCATTCAAGTGACCGGAACGTGACTTGGAATCCGGCGCTGTACCGCGCATTTATAGGCTATGAAAACGTTGATAGGATCCACCGCTGCCGCTGCTTTGACGGTCTGCCTTTGTCTTGCCGCCCCCGTTTCGGCGCAAGGCTTGGATGGCGTCGTTCAACTGGACGTTCTGGATGGGGGGCGTACGGCCAAAGGCACCTATCTGGGTGCACTGCGCCTGACGCTGAAGGACGGGTGGAAAACCTATTGGCGCGCGCCCGGCGATGCCGGAATCCCGCCACAGTTTGATTGGACCGGATCGCGCAATGTTGGCGATGTCTCCATCACCTGGCCTGCTCCCGAAATCTTCGATCAAAACGGCTTGCAATCCATTGGCTACGAAGATCAACTGGTCCTGCCGGTAGAAATTACGCCCAAGAACCCTGCCAAAACCGTGCACTTGCGTGGCGAGATGGATTTGGGCGTGTGTAAAGATGTCTGCATCCCCGAACGGCTGGACTTCGATCATACTCTGGATGCCGACGCAGGGCGCAATCCGGCCATAGCGGCCGCGCTTGCACAGCGTCCGTATTCCGCCCGTGAAGGGCGCGTGTCCAAGGCCAGCTGCCGTCTGACACCGACGGCGGACGGAATGCAGATCGAAGCACGCGTTACAATGCCCTCAGCCGGAGGGCGCGAGGTTGCTGTGATTGAACCCGGCAACCCGGCGCTTTGGGCATCGCAACCGGATACGGTCAGGCAGGGCGATACCCTGATCGCCCGGTCCGAGATCATCAATGCCTCTGGTGCACCCTTTGCGCTGGACCGGTCCGAAATCCGGATCACCGTACTGGGTGCGAAGCACGCAGTAGACATCAAAGGCTGCAGCGCCGGTTGATTGCATGACACACACACCCAAGATCGGCGCTCTGGCCGTTGTTTTGCATCAGGGCCAAGTCCTTTTGGTGCAACGCAGCAAACAGCCCGATGCGGGTCTGTGGGGGTTTCCCGGCGGCCATGTCGAATGGGGGGAAACCGTGCTGCAGGCGGCGCAACGCGAGTTGCTGGAAGAGACCTCGGTCACCGCACACCCATCCCACTATCTGGGCAATCTCGACCTGCTGCGTCGGAACGATGAAGGTCAGGTCGTATCCCACTATCTGCTGGTCGGGGTCGCATGCGCATATCGGTCAGGTGAACCAATCGCCGGTGATGACGCGCTGGATGCCCGTTGGTTTTCCATAGAACAGATAAGAAACGGGGACCTACTGATGAGCGACCGGGTTGTTGACCTGCTAGAACACGCTTTACGCGTAAGTTAAGCGTCGACTCGACCTCTCAAGCGAACGTAAACCAGACCTGACATAACGACGCTCAAAATCACAATTGGGATCGCTCCGGCAAGAAACGCGCCAAGGCCCATTTGCAAAATAGCTGCACCATCATCACCTGGATACAGGCCCGACAACAGCCCGACCGGCGCATCCGCCACCATGGGCCAGACCATCGTCAGACCGAACCAGACCATTAGCACCAGACCGGTTCCGGCAAGCGCCCCCTGAACCACCCGATCCGGGGCCCGCATCGCGCGGCGCATCGCCGTCATCGGACGTGAAACGTCGTTCAGAATGGCAAGCAAGGCAGGCACCAGAACCAGAACCAACAACATCCCGAACCCAAGTCCGTAAACCAGCGTAATGACGGTTGGTTTGAGGAATTGCGCCTGTTGTGAGCTTTCGTACAGCAGCGGCGTCAAACCCAGAACTGTTGTTAGTGTCGTTAACATCACGGGCCGCAACCGGTCTGCCGTACCTTCGACAATGGATGGCACCAGACCACGTTCCTGTTGATAGCCGTCGATGGTGGTCACCAGAACGATGGAATCGTTGATGATGATCCCTGTCATGCCCAGCAGGCCCACAACCGTAAACATACTCAGCGGCACGTCCCAGATGTAGTGCCCCCAAATCGCGCCAACCAGACCGAACGGAATGATAGCCATCACCACCAATGGCCTGCTCCAACTGGCAAAGACCCAAGCCAGTACCAGATAGATTCCAGTCAGACACAGGATCAAACCAGTGGCCGCCTCGGACAGGAACTCATCTTCTTGTTCGCTCAGACCCGCCACACGCCATTCCACCTGACGTTCCGAGGCAATCTTCGGCAGGATTTCTTCGTTCAGTGCACGCTCAATCTCGGCCGCGCGTGTGGGATCGTCTTCGGAAATGTCGCCGTTCACCGAAATCACCCGCAGACCATTTTCGCGCCGAACCGTCGAGAACCCCGATTTGCGCTCGACCGAAACGATGTCGGCCAGCGGCACATAGACCCCGTCTGGCGTTCGCATCAACGTTCGTTCCAGGAAGTCTGCTGTAAGTTCACCCTCGGGTAGTTCTACGCGTATCTCTGCGCTGCGTGGTCCATCCGGGAAAGTCGCGGCCTCGATCCCGTTCAAGCGGTTGCGCAGCACACGGCCCAGCGTTTCGATCCGGAAGCCCAGCGCCTGGCCCTGCGCCGTCAGGTCCAGAATGTATTCTTCCTTGTCATAGGCCAGATTGTCTTCCAGCGCCGAGACCTCGGTGTATTTCGACAGCTCGGTTTGCAAATCCTCGGACGCGGCCTTTAGCGTATTTACATCAGCGCCGTAGAACTGCACATCAATCGCATCCCCACCCGGACCCGAGCGCCAGCCACGGAAGGTCAGCAATTCGACCTTGGGATGGCGCGGCACGAAATCCTGCAACTCTCCTACGAACTCAAAGCTGGAGTAGGGGCGCAGGTCGGCATCGATCAATTCGATGGAAATACCACCCAGCAGATCTTCGTCTTTGCCTTCGGCTGCAGACAATCCAAACCCGGCGCTGCCGCCAACCTCGGCCAAAACATAGTCGATCGGGTTACGACCATGGCGTTCTTCGTAGATTCGGCCCAGCTCATCCGTTGCGCGCTGCAATTGTTGCATCATCTCAAGCGTATCGGACCGGGTCGCCCCTTCGGCCATGATGAAATTGCCGGTGACCGAGCCTCGTTCAGGCGCATTGAAGAAACGCCAGTTCACATCCCCGCGAATGAATAGGGCAATCTGGCTGGCCAGGATCACGACCATCAACGCCACGACCACATATCGCGCCCAGACGACCCATGCGATGAGCGGGCGGAACAGATGATCACGCACCCATCGGAAGCCCCGGTTCACGACGCGGTTGGGCAGGTCGTACCAGTGTTCCTTTGCAGAATGCGCGATGGCATGTGCCATGTGGTTTGGCAGGATCAAGAAACACTCGATCAGCGAGGCGATCAGGACCGCAATCACCGTGAATGGAATATCGCGGATCAATTCGCCGAACCGCCCACCAACAAGGGTCAGGCCGAAAAAGGCGATTACCGTTGTGACAGTGGCCGCAAAAACCGGCATTGCCATGCGTCGGGCGGCGCGTTCAGCCGCAACCACCGGAGGTTCGCCCAAACGGCGCGCGCGAAAATCGGCGTGTTCGCCGACAACGATGGCATCATCGACAACGATGCCCAGTGTTATGATCAGCCCGAACAGGGACACCATGTTGATCGACAGACCACCAAGATACATCAGTGCAATGGCCGCGGACATGGCCACTGGAATACCGGCAGCAACCCAAAACGCGATCCGGGCATTCAGGAACAAAAACAGCAGGCAGACAACTAGCCCAAGTCCCACGAGCCCGTTGTCGATCAGGATATCCAGCCTGTCGGTAATGGCCTGAGCCCGGGTTCGGATCAGTTCAACCGAGACCCCCTCGGGCAGGCTGGCCTGCATCTCGGCCACGACGTCTTCCACCGTGTGTTGGATGTCGATGGCATCGCCCTGGTTCGATCGGTCAACTCGAATGGACATGGCCGGGTCATCGCCAACGAAATAGCTACGATTGCGATCGACCCCTTCAACGCGGATCTGCGCCACGTCACCAACAAACAACTTGGACCCATCCGCAAAACTGCGCAGCGCGATCCCTTCTATTTCTTCCGGCGTACGTTTTTCTGCCCCCGTACGGATACGGGCATTGGCACCGGTCACATCCCCGGCCGGGTTGGCATTAACCTCGGCGGATACGGCGGATGCGATATCCGACATTGCAATATCGTTGGCGATCAATTGCGCTGTCGGTACCTCGACCACCACACGGGGGGCGGCAATGCCCCGGATCGTCGTGCGGGTGACCCCCGCTGCAAACAACCGGTTTATCAACTCATCCGTGAAGTTTGCCAGCTGATCCGGTGCGACCGGCCCTGTCACAACCACATCGGTCACCCGGTCACGCCAGGCACCACGCCGGATCGTCGGTTCTTCGGCGTCTTCGGGCAGGTTGGTTACCCCGTCGACGGCCGTTCTGACCTCTTCCACTGCACGGGACATATCCCAGTTGGGCTCGAACTCCAGCCTGATGCTGGCTGACCCTTCTCGTGAGGTTGTATCCGTGCTGGCCACCCCTTCGACCGCCAGCAACGCGGGCTCCAGAACCTGGACGATGCCATTGTCTACATCCTCGGGGCCTGCGCCGTCCCATTCAACGCTGACATCAACGCGTTCAAGTATGACGTCCGGAAAGAACTGCGCCCGCATGTTCGGGATCGCTGCGGCACCCAGAACCAGCATCACCAGCAACAGCAAGTTCGCCACGGTGCGGTGTCGGGTAAAGTAGCTTAGGACGCCACCCGCCGCGCCGGGTATCTCGCGCATCATGGCGCCTAGCCCCCTGCCCGGTTTTCAATGCGCCGCACCAATGAGGCGGGGACTTTTGCCTCGCTTAGCTGACCCAGCACCTGCGTTTTGACGTCCCGTGGCATGGCTTCGCTGGCTTCAACTTGGGCGACCAGTTCCGCACGTTTGGCGTCCGTCAGTTCCACCATCTCAGCGTCAGCGCTGGCCTCAATCCTCAGGGGGCGCACGCGTACGCCAGCACCCAATAGGGGCGTTCTGCCAATGACCACCTCGCGCCCGTCCAACCCTTCACCGCGCAGCAGCACTTCGTCGCCTTGTCTGCGGATCAGAAGCACGGGCAAAGCCTCAAGCCGGTCATCCGCACCAAGCACCAGAATCGAGCCTGAGGCGTCGAGAACCGAAGAGGGCAGACGCACAACCGCCTGCAGCGGTTGTTCCTGGACAGTCACGGTTACAAAATCACCCGGCTTGAACCCCGAAGCGCTGTCCAGACGAGCATAGATCAACCGTCCGGTCTGCCCCTCACCTGCCGAGCCGCTATCGCGGCTGATACGTCCCGTTGCTGTCAAATCAGTACCAGTGACTTCTAATGACACAGCGACAGGGGCGTTCATCAGCGCGCCAGTGTTGTCCAAAAGCCGAACATACTGCGCGGTCGAGACCCGAAAGGCCACTTCCAGAGCATTGGGATCCACCAGTTCGGCCAGTTTTTCATTGGCCGCAACCAATCGCCCTTCGACAAGGGTCACGTCTGTCAGCGTTCCACCAAAACCGGCGCGAATTGTCATGTCGTCCAGATCGCGCTCGGCAGCCTCAAGAGCGATGCGTGCCCTCGCCAGCAGAGTCGTCGCCTGATCCACCCGGGATTCCGCTTGCGCCAAAGCGATACGGCGTGCCAGCACGGATTGCTGGGCAGAGGCCGCCGTAAGCTCGGCTTCTTCGACGCTTGCGGTCGCCCCAACGCCCCGAGACTCCAGATCGCGTTGTCGCTGCAGGGCCCGCTCGCGCAGATCGGCCTGCGCCTCGGCGGACTTTAACTCGTCCTGCGCCAGCAGCAGGGAACGTTCGGCGTCCCGTTCTTCGAATTGGGCGTCCAGCAGATCGGACTTGGCGCGATCCAGTGCAGATTGCGTATCCGCCGGATCAAGTTCGACAAGGATTTCGCCCTCAGTCACAGACCCGCCATCTTCAAAATCTTCGGCAAGGGAAACCACACGCCCGCCAAGGGCTGCACGCAGTTCCAGGCGGCGGCGACTCTGCACCTCGCCAAAGGCTTCCAGATAGGGGGTTACAGTTTCCAGTTCAGCGGTTCTGAGTGTGACGGCGAACACGCGCTCGCGTGCTTGCGGCTGCGTTTTGTCGCGTGTCAGCACATCCTGCATCGCACCAACGATCATCTGAACGGCAACAAACAGCAGGGCCAGCGTCAGGGACGCCAGAAAGACACCGACAATACTCTGCCGTAGAAATCGCATTAATTACTCACCCCGGTTGCGTCAGGCTGCCTTCCGCAAGATGTAGCTGAAGCCGGAAAAATGCCAAGCCACAATGCGGTTACAAGGTATTGAACGTATGACCAGTCTACTTCCGTCGCAGATGTTCGTCCAATCTGGGCATTATCTCTACAAAATTGCAGGGGCGATGCCGGTAGTCGAACTGTTTCTCCAAAATGCCATCCCAGGCATCCTTGCAGGCGCCCGGGCTGCCGGGCAGCGCAAATAGATAGGTACCGCCAGCCACCCCACCTGTTGCGCGGGATTGTACCGCAGAGGTGCCAATCTTCTCCATCGACAGGATGGTGAAGACGGTGCCGAACGCTTCGATTTCCTTCTCGTAGACATCGCGGTGTGCCTCTACCGTCACGTCCCGGCCGGTCAATCCTGTTCCGCCAGTCGAGATCACGACGTCTATCTCCGGGTCGGCAATCCAGATGCGCAGTTGATCAGCGATCTGCCCACGCTCATCCCGGATGATCTTGCGGTCTGCGATCTGGTGATCTGCAGACTGGATGCGGTCGACCAGGGTCTGACCTGAACGATCTTCGTCCAAAGACCGCGTGTCAGATACCGTCAAAACGGCGATGCGGACGGGGATGAACTGCAGGGACTCATCAATGCGCGACATGTGGTGTCAGGCCCTTTCCATGATGGCCAGCCGGATCGCCAGAGCCGAGAAAATGCCCCCGGTGATCCAACCCATGATACGCGAGGCGCGCGGGTTCGAGATCAGGACCTTTCCTGCGCCTCCGGCAAAGATGCCAACCAGACCGTTCACAACAAACCCGCCCAGCGCGATGATGATCCCAAAGGTCAGGAATTGCAGCAGAATCGATCCTGCAGCGGGATCTACGAATTGAGGGATGAAGGCCAGAACAAACAGGATGACCTTGGGATTGGTCAAGTTCACAACCAACCCATCCCTATAGGCAAATCGGGTCGCTTTCGCTGGCCCGTCCGCCGTCACAGCTCCGTTCCGAATGGCGCCCCAGGCGAGATACAACAGATACGCGACACCCATCCAACGGATCACATCAAACAGCCACGGCATTGTGGCAACGGCTGCGCCCAGCCCAAGACCTGCGAGCAGCACGTGAACCAAGGACCCCGTCGAGACACCGGCACTGGCGGCAACGGCGGATTTACCACCCGACCGAAGCCCCTGACCAAAGCAGAACATCATATCTGCTCCAGGCGTGAAATTCAGCGCCAAAGCCGCAGGTATGAAAGCCAGAAAAGTGACCGTCTCAATCATGAGGTAACCTCGAACCAATTCACTTTCGGGCCAAGGTTGGCAATATGCGTCCGGCCGATCAACCCGCGATACCCCCAACTATCGTGGATATGGCCGCAGAAGGCAAAACCCGGTTGTATCCGTTCGATTGCGTCGCGCACGGCGACAGACCCAACCGAGAGACCCTGCGAAGTTGCATCACCATGACCTTTGGGCGGTGAATGCACGACCAGGATATCAGCGCCATCGCACCGATCCAGCATCTCGGCAGCGTCCGCTTCGGTCAGATCACAAGACCAGTCACCAAAGGGCGTAACCGGCACACCGTACCCTAGACCAAACATGCGCACGCCATCGAGGCTCATACCTGATCCGTGCAACACATGCACACCCTCAGGCGCGGCATCGGTCAGTTCTTCTGCACTTTCAGCGTTGCCGGGAACCAGAACCAAGGGCACAGAGATGCCCGATAGCATCTGCATCGCCTCATCCATACCCTGCCGCATATTGCAATAATCCCCGGCCCCGATCACCAGATCTGCATCTGCACTTGCCGCAACAATATCGGCGGCCCGGTTTCGCGCCATGTGAAGATCGGAGAAAGCCAAAACTTTCATCTGTTCCCTTTCAAATGCGCCTTGAGGTCCAGCAAATCCGCCCAGGCTTGCCGCTTCATCTGCGGTTGACGCAGCAGATATGCAGGGTGGAACATCGGGATAACCGGTAGGTCCATCGCCTGATCCCACTGCCCACGCAACCGCGTGATTCCGCGTTTGCCCAAAACGGCCTGACAACTGATATTGCCCATCACCACCAGCACATCGGGCTTTGCCAACGTGACATGCCGTTCCAAAAACGGCTTCATCATGCCGATCTCTTCTGGTTTGGGGTCTCTGTTCTGCGGCGGCCGCCATGGCAGAACGTTGGTGATATAAACATTCTGCGTGCGATCCAGATCAATCGCTGCCAGCATCCGATCCAGCAATTGCCCGGCGCGACCGACAAAGGGCCTGCCTTCGCGGTCTTCATCCCGCCCCGGCGCTTCGCCAACAATCATCACGCGCGCACCCGGCGTGCCGTCGGCGAACACCAACTGCCGCGCGCCGCGTTTCAATTCGCAATGCTCGAACGCGTCCATAACCGCACGCAGCTGATCCAGCGAACCGGCACCCTTGGCTGCCGACTTCGCCACCGCAACCGGGTCCACCTGCGCTGGTTTTTCCGGGGCAGCTTGCCGGTGTGCAGGTTTTTTAGCCTTTGGTGCAGTATCGGGCAGCGCGTATCGATCCACCGGGACATCCCCGATCGCATCGGTTGCGCCCAATTCGATCTGCCATTCCAGCAACGCCCGCGCGGTATGATAATCCATAGCCGATTCCATGCCGATCAATCTAACCACCTTTTAACTGAGGGAAAGCGAATTGGCCTTGCCTTGGCACTCGGTCGCACCGACCATCAAGACAGTCATGCCGCCGTTTTTGCGAATCCTTCTGATAACACTTTTGCTCACCGTCTCAGGTGGTGGGCCAGTTTCGGCCACGTTTCACAACACGCAAGGCCAATGCAGGGCCGGACAATTTCAATGCGGCAGCCGGTGCTGCTCTGGCGGACAAAGATGCAGTTTCGATGGTCATTGCATCCGCGCCGGAGGTACCTATTGCGGGGGCGGACGCTCTTGTGGCCCCTTTGAGCGTTGCGTTGCTGGGGGAACCCGCTGTGCGCCGATCGGAGCGAACAAATGCACATCTCGCCTTGATTGCCCCGGTGGCAGTTTCTGCAACGGGCGCGGCGAGTGCGAACGTACCACACCCGAGTTTGATCCACGCCCTGCTACAAAATGTTCAGATGGGCTAACTTGCAGAGGTGGATCGTCCTGCCTGCCCGGTGGCGGATGCTCGCGCCCGGGCTGGTTTTTGTGCGAAGAAACCGAATCACAATGTCGCCCCGGATTCAAATGTTCGAAACATCAAGGATGCGTGCCGATCAAGGCCATAGACTGTGGATACGGAAAATGGTGCAAACCCGGCGAGCAGTGTCTGCCCGAAGGCGGGTGCGAGACGCTGCCAGAACAGACAGAACCTTAGGTTGCCTCGGGACGTCTGACTTCCTATAAGCGGCCCGATTGTCGGACAGGAGCCCGTCCCATGCGTTTTGCCCATCGTCACCTTCTTGGCATCGAGCATCTGTCCCAATCCGATATCACCGCCATCCTCGATCTGGCCGAAAAATACGTCGATCTGAACCGTCAATCGGCAAAGCACTCGGATGTGCTCGCCGGGCTGACGCAGATCAACATGTTCTTTGAAAACTCAACCCGTACACAGGCCAGCTTTGAGATTGCGGGCAAGCGGCTGGGGGCAGATGTGATGAACATGGCGATGCAAGCCAGCTCGATTAAGAAGGGCGAAACGCTGATCGACACGGCGATGACCCTGAACGCGATGCATCCCGATTTGCTGGTCGTTCGGCACCCGCATTCCGGCGCCGTGGATCTGTTGGCGCAGAAAGTGAACTGCGCTGTGCTGAACGCAGGCGACGGGCGGCACGAACATCCAACACAGGCCTTGCTGGATGCATTGACCATCCGCCGTGCAAAAGGGCGCGTGCACCGTCTGAACATCGCCATCTGCGGCGACGTCGCACATTCGCGCGTCGCGCGGTCAAACCTGATCTTGCTGGGCAAAATGGAAAACCGCATCCGCCTGATCGGCCCTCCGACCCTTGTGCCATCGCAGTTTTCGGAATTCGGTGCCGAGATCTACGACGACATGAACGAAGGCCTTCAGGATGTCGATGTGGTGATGATGCTGCGTCTTCAGAAAGAGCGGATGGACGGGGGCTTTATCCCCTCAGAACGCGAATACTATCACCGTTATGGGCTCGACGTCGCCAAGCTGGCATTGGCCAAGCCTGACGCCATCGTCATGCATCCGGGTCCGATGAACCGCGGGGTCGAAATCGACGGCACCTTGGCCGACGACATCAACCGATCCGTCATTCAGGAACAGGTTGAGATGGGCGTCGCCGTGCGCATGGCCGCGATGGAACTGCTGGCCCGAAATCTGGGTGAGGCCGCATGAGCGATCTGATCGTCTCTCCTCAGGACCACGGTGTGCTGCGTCTGTTTTCTCTGGATATGCGTCCGGAGGAAGCAAAGTTCCTGCGTGAACCCGGCGCAGTTGATCAGGTGCTGGGGGTCGATGATCTGGACCCCGGACAGATCGACATCTTCCCTACCTCGGACCTCGAAGACCTGGGGCTGTTCGGCTACCTGAATGACGGATGCGGTGTGTCAGCGGACCAGCTGAACCGCGACGAGCTGGATACCGTAGACGGATGGGTCATGGTAGTGCGCAGCGCGGCGTTCAAAAAAAAGGCCGCAACGCTGGAACCAGACCCGCGCCTACATTTGATTGGCGTTTTCACCGAAGACGTCACGAACTGGGCAGGGGGCGTTATTGAAACGGACAGCGCAAAACCATACTCGGCCCCGGGCACCGAACCCAATGATAGCGAAACAACCAACCGGGTCGGATCCGCGGTTTTGGTGCTCGTCATTCTGGTGATTGTTGGGGGTGCCCTATGGCTGATCCTGTGATCTTCCAAGCTGACAAAAGCGCCTATGTCCGCACCAACGCATGGCTTGCTGCTGGCGCTATGGCGGCGGCCATGATCGTGCTTTGGCTGATCGGGAACCCATATGTCTGGACCGGCGCACCGGCCGGGCTTGCCGCCATCGGATTTCGCGCATGGTACTTGGCCTCGGAAGAATTGGTGGCCAAGTGGGAAATGACCGAAACAACCCTGACTGGCCCCGGCCCGCGTTCAGTTGCGTTGGACCAAATTGAGGCGGTCAACATAATGGGCAGCTTTGTTCAGGTCGTCACCAAAGGCGGCGATAAACACCTGATCAAGTATCAGGCTGACCCCGCCGCCACCAAGGCCGCTATCGAAAGGGCATTGCCATGAACGATCTGATCTTCACCAATGCCCGGGTGATCGACCCTGAAGCTGGCTCTGACAATCTCGGCTGGTTGCACATCGTTGACGGTCGCATCAAGGCGGATGGTGAGGGCGAAGCACCGGCTTTGGATGCGGAACTCATTGATTGTGGCGGAAAATGTCTGGCGCCCGGCATCGTCGATATCGGCGTGAAAGTGTGCGAACCCGGTGAACGGCACAAGGAAAGTTATAAATCGGCGGGCCTTGCCGCCGCTGCAGGCGGGGTGACCACTATGGTAACCCGTCCCGACACCAGCCCGCCAATTGATACCCCCGAAACGCTGGAGTTCGCCACGCGGCGCGCTCAGGCTGACACGCCGGTCAACGTGCTGCCAATGGCCGCGCTGACAAAGGGCCGCGAAGGGCGCGAGATGACCGAGATCGGTTTTCTGCTGGATGCGGGCGCGGTTGCATTTACCGACTGTGATCACGTTGTTGCCAACACCAAGGTCTTTTCGCGCGCGTTGACCTATGCACGATCCTGCGGCGCTTTGGTCATCGCCCATCCTCAGGAACCGGGCCTCAGCGCCGGAGCAGCTGCGACCAGCGGCAAGTTTGCGGCCTTGCGCGGGCTGCCCGCCGTGTCCGCTCGAGCCGAGCGTATGGGATTGGATCGCGACATCGCCCTGCTGGAAATGACCGGCGCCGCCTATCACGCAGACCAGATCACCACCGCCCGTGCCCTACCTGCCCTGGAGCGCGCCAAACGAAACGGGTTGGACATCACTGCTGGCACCTCGATCCACCATTTGACCCTTAATGAGTTGGACGTGGCCGACTACCGCACTTTCTTCAAGGTCAAGCCGCCGCTGCGGTCTGAGGATGATCGGCAGGCCGTGATCGAGGCTGTACGAACCGGTTTGATCGACACAATCAGTTCGATGCACACACCACAAGATGAAGAAAGCAAACGCCTGCCATTTGAAGAGGCCGCCTCGGGCGCTGTCGCGCTGGAAACACTCCTGCCTGCAGCACTGCGCCTTTACCATGCCGGTCAGTTGGACCTGCCGACGCTGTTCCGTGCCATGGCCCTGAACCCGGCCAAACGGTTGGGGCTGGAAAGCGGTCGCCTCTCGGAAGGGGCGCCGGCTGATCTGGTGATGTTCGACCCGGATGTCCCGTTTGTACTGGACCGGTTCACCCTAAAATCGAAATCCCAGAACACGCCGTTTGACGGTCAGCGGATGCAAGGTAAAGTCGTTGCAACCTATGTTGCCGGCAAAGAAGTCTACCGGAGAGCCTGATGCCCCTGATCGACAGTACAATAACGCAGCTGATCCTATGGGCCGTTCTTGGCTATCTTATGGGGTCCATCCCATTCGGCATGATCATCGCCAAGGTGATGGGTCTGGGCAATCTGCGGCAGATCGGGTCGGGCAATATCGGCGCCACCAATGTTTTGCGCACCGGCAACAAAGCGGCAGCTGCGCTAACCTTGCTGTTTGACGCAGGCAAAGGCATGGCGGCGGTATTGCTGGCCCGTACCTTTGCGGGCGACGATGCAGCGCAAATTGCTGCCCTGATGGCCTTTCTGGGCCATTGCTTTCCGGTTTGGCTTGGTTTCAAAGGCGGCAAAGGGGTTGCAACCTTTCTGGGGATCTGGCTGGCGCTGGATTGGCGCGTCGGTGTTGCTTGCTGCCTGACATGGCTGGTTGCAGCTGGGTTCTGGCGAATTTCGTCCGTCGGCGCACTTGGGGCGGCAGCTTTGTCAACAACCTGGGTTGTGTTGCTGACGGATGGATCGGCCTTCTTCCTTGGGATCATTCTGACAATCTTGGTTTACTGGCGCCACAATTCCAATGTGGCCCGCATCAAAGCCGGAACAGAACCAAAAATCGGAAAATCGTGACACCGTCAGACGCTTTTCTGACAGCATTCCTGGCACTGCCGATTGGCACGTTCACTGGCACCTCGGCACGTCGACGCTATGTTGTTACACGGCAGGTATTTGCCCAAGGAAAATCCCACAAACTTGTCGCGCATGAGCTTGGCGGCAACGACTATATCAGCCTGAATCTGTATCATGCCCAAAACAGTGGGATGCTGCTGCGCCCATGCGAAATGACCGCACGCAAGGTGACCGAGTTCGTTATGGCACTTGAGCCAGACAGCTGACACACTCTGCGTTTTTGAACATGCACTCTTCACTGCTGCACATTCACGATTGATTGCTTTGAACGTGATCCGGCCGCTTCCCACCTGAGATTTTGTGACGGCAAATTACCGGCCGCACTGGACAAAACCCTGGCGTCATCAGTTGCAATTTCAGCGACACACGGTGGCCCATTCACGAAAGGTGAAGCTATGAATACGTTTAAATCTCTGGTTGGCGGCGTTGCGCTGTCTGTTGCAATCGCGACTTCGGCCCTGGCCACTGGTGTTGAAATCAACGCAAGTTCGACCGGGTTGGCCATGCAAGGGTATGACCCCGTTGCCTATTTCTCTGAAGGCGAAGCCACAAAAGGGGACTACCGCATCACCACTCTGCATGACGACGCGATGTATCGCTTTTCATCGGAAGAAAACAAAGCCGCATTTGAGGCCAACCCAGCGGCTTATCTTCCGGCCTATGGCGGCTATTGCGCCTTCGGTGCCGCGATGGGTTTCAAGTTTGACGGCGACCCTAACCACTGGAAAATCGTCGACAACAAACTGTATTTGAACCTGTCAAAAGACATCCAGGAACGCTGGGAAGGCGACATCCCGGGCTTTATCGAACAGGCCAGCGCAAACTGGACTGACATCGCCGACAAGGATCCGGCGGAATTGCAGCAATAATCCGCTGAAAACCATGAACATGTCGGCGGCGGAGTGTTCCGCCGCCGCACCTCATTTGAAAGCATGATGTACCAAACCTATCTAATCTGGAAACAAGCGTCCTCTTGACGTGGATGCAGACCTCCGAAGGCAATCGGAGCAGCCGAGACTCGGGTCGGAATACAAAAAACATCAGTGATCCGGTTCCACGACCGGACCGTAGAAGTTTGTAGATGCACGCAGGTGAATTTGGCCGTGCAGTTGGGAATTTTGATCGAAAGGATAAACAGATGACAGGAAAATTGGCACTCGTCACCGCCGTCGCGACTTTGGTAGCAGGATCTGCGATGGCGCAGTCTTCGGGCAACTGGACAGGTTTTTATGGCGGTGCCCAGATCGGGTATGCCGACATAGACACCAGCGCGTCTGGCGTCGACGGAGACGGGCTGATCGGTGGTATCATCCTGGGCTATGACTATGACCTGGGGGATTGGGTTGTTGGCGGTGGTTTTGACTATGACTGGTCCGATGTTGACCTGTCTGGCGCCGCAACGGTCGAGAACGTCTGGCGCCTGAAGGCACGGGCAGGCTACAAAGTGAACCCGCAGGGTCTGCTGTACGGAACTGCCGGCTATGCCGAGGCAGATACCGATACTCTGGGCAGCGACGATGGCTGGTTCATCGGTGCCGGTTACGAACAGATCGTCGCCCCTAATATCAGCATCGCTGGCGAACTGCTTTACCACGAGTTTGATGACTTCAATTCGTCAGGTATTGATGTGGATGCGACCACATTCCAGATAAAGGCAGCCTATCGGTTCTGAGTTCCTAGCTGCCATGAAGATCGACCCGGCGTATCGCGCCGGGTCTTTTTTTGTTTCAGACGTCCAGAATAGTACTGCCTGTGGTCTGCCGCGCTTCAAGCGCGCGATGCGCATCAGCGACCTGATCCAAAGGGAAACGCTGATCAATATGTATCTTGACCTCGCGCCCTTCGACCTTTCCAAACAAACGCCGCGCCATCGCCTGACACACCGCGTGATCGGCGATATGCGTGAATAGAGTTGGCCGCGTGATCTTGAGCGATCCTTTCTGACCAAGAACACCGATGTTCACCGGCGGAACCGGGCCAGACGCATTGCCAAAGGAAATCATCATACCCAGCGGTTTCAGGCAGTCCAAAGATCCTTCGAACGTATCTGCCCCAACCGAATCCATAACCACATCGACACCTTTACCGCCTGTGATCTCGGCCACGCGCTCGGCAAAATTTTCTGTCCGGTAGTTGATGCAATGCGCAGCACCATTGAATTGCGCCAGACTGCATTTTTCATTCGTACCTGCGGTTCCAATCAGGGTGATGCCTTCGGACTTCGCCCATTGGCAGGCAATCAATCCCACACCTCCGGCAGCCGCATGGAACAGGACGGTATCCCCCCGTTTCAGCGGAGTTGTGCGGTGGAACAGGTATTCGACCGTCAGGCCCTTTAACATCATCGCGGCTGCGGCATCGTATGAAATACCATTCGGCAGAGGGCAGACCTGCGCAGCGGGCATCACCCGGGCTTCGCAATACCCACCGGATGGGGTCGCAGCATAGGCAGCGCGTTGACCCGGCTCCAGATGGGTCACGCCTTCGCCCACAGCCTCAACCAGACCGGCAGCTTCCATGCCAAGTGCGTGCGGTAGATCCAACGGATAAAGGCCTGTGCGCTGATAAACATCGATAAAGTTCAACCCGCAGGCATGGTGACGAATAAGAACCTCGCCCGGGCCGGGTTCGCCAATCGGCTGGTCTTCGATCTTCAGGACCTCTGGCCCGCCGAATTCATGAATGACAACCGTACGCGATGTTTGCGGCATGCTGACCTCCTCTTGTCTGATCCTACGCTAACATGCCTGCAAGATGGGGCAATCAGATGATCTTGCGGTGTTGACCCCGATATCCGGCAAACTGTGGTATACTGGTTCCAAGTGTTGCCGGCTGGACCGGCCACGGGCAACCGGAGCCGGATCCATTCCGCGGCGCAGAACTCGCCAGGAAAGGGATGAAAATGGCTAAAACAATCGGAAATCCGATCAGCTGGGCCGCCCAGAGTCTGGGGGCGACAAGAGATCACGTTTCGGAAAGCGTTTCCCGGATCGGCAGTTCGGATACAAAACAGCTGCCCATGGTCCAAACACTCACCCTGCAGGACTTGCGTGCCTGTTTGAGGGCCGGATACCACGATTTTCTCGAAACACGGGCAGACGCGATCTTTATCGTATTGATCTACCCGATCGCCGGGCTGTTGATGTTCGGATTCGCATTGAACATGAATTTGGTGCCATTGCTGGCGCCACTCGTCGCGGGGTTCGCCCTGATCGGCCCGGTCGCTGCGGTAGGATTGTACGAGATCAGCCGCAAGCGTGAGCAAGGCAACGAGGTGCATTGGCTGGACGCCTTCGGCGTGTTCCGATCACCGTCCTTTGGCGCCATCCTTGTGTTGGGGTTTTATCTTGTGATGCTGTTGCTCATCTGGCTGATGGTCGCGCAGAGCATTTACGTTCACACGTTAGGCCCGGAACCACCCACATCCTTCGCTGCATTTGCCACGCAGGTTTTCACAACCGGAGTGGGGTGGACCATGATCCTGTTCGGCACGGCCGTTGGATTTCTGTTTGCCCTATGCGCCCTGGCCGTTAGCGTCGTCAGTTTCCCGTTACTGCTTGATCAGAAAGTCGGCCTGCCGGTTGCAGTGGTGACCTCGGTCCGCGTGCTGCGACACAATCCCGGTGTTATTCTGACCTGGGGTTTCATCGTCGCAGCCCTGCTGGTGATCGGTGCCATCCCGATGTTGCTGGGACTGATTGTGGTTATGCCGATATTGGGTCATGCGACCTGGCACCTGTATCGACGCGCAGTCGCCTGACCCATCCGTTTGACCAGGGTTACCCCGATATGTTCAGAGCGATCTTTCCGATGTGACCAGAGCTTTCCATCCGGGCGTGGGCTGCAGCCGCATCCGACAGATCAAACGCACTGTCCATCACCGGCGCAACTTTGCCAGCCTCCAGCAACGGCCAAACGGCCTCCTGCAGATCCTGGGCAATCTGAGCTTTCGCCAGATCACTTTGCGGCCGCAATGTGCTTCCCGTGAGCGTCAGGCGTTTGACCATCATCAGCGCAAAGTTCAACTCGACCATCGGACCTTGCAGAAAGGCTATCTGCACCAAGCGTCCGTCCTCGGCCAGAGCCTTGACGTTGCGAGGGATGTAATCGCCACCGACCATGTCGAGAATCAGATTCGCACCCCCCTCGGCCCGCATGACCCCAACGAAATCCTCATCGCGATAGTTGATGGCCTTTTCGGCTCCAAGATTGACACAAGCCTCGCACTTTTCATCCGACCCAGCAGTGGCAAACACCCTTGCGCCAAATGCGTTGGCCAACTGGATCGCGGTCGTTCCGATCCCGCTGGATCCGCCATGGACCAAGAAACGTTCGCCGGCTTTCAGACCACCGCGCGTAAAGACATTGGACCAGACGGTAAAGAATGTCTCGGGCAGACAGGCGGCTTCTTTGAGGCCCATGCCTTGCGGTACCGGCAGGCAATGCGCAGCCGGAGTAGCCACATACTCGGCATATCCACCGCCGGGCAGCAGGGCGCAAACTTGGTCGCCAACAGACAGGCCTTCGACCCCCGCGCCCAAAGCAACAACTTCGCCCGACGCTTCAAGGCCTGGCAGATCACTCGCACCGGGCGGAGGATCATAAGCGCCCGCGCGTTGCAGTGCGTCGGGTCGATTGACTCCGGCATACGCGACTTTGATAACCACCTGCCCTGCCCCCGGTTCGGGCACGGGTCTTTCGGTCAGCTGTAAAACATCGGGGCCACCCGGCTTGGTAATCTCAACGGCGCGCATCATCTGAGTCATGAGCAAATCTCCTTTGCTCAATGCCTAGCAGGCATCCGAACAGAGGCCCAGATGGAACGAGGTTCTATTTTCGCGGGTTGAGCAATCCGGGCAAGTCGGCCCGCATCTTCATCGGAGCCTTCACATGGCTGGCCAGCCAGTTGGGCACCGCAAGGAAAGGCTTGAACAAAGGGTTGTCCCTCACCTGCGCTTTCAATTTCTCAAATTGCATGACGTCATCGATGCGGCGGTCCAGAAACTCCCATGCCCGCTGATGGTCGGGGCTGTCATCGCCCAGCCAGAACAACAGGGTGGAGGAATACACACCCGACAAAGTTGCACGCTTGGTATACCAGTTCACATCATCCGACGTATCACCCAGCGCGTCCCAGATCATATCGCAGGTCTGCCACACGGCCTTGGCGCCTTCGCCCGCATGCATCGGCAGGGAAAACAAGGTCATCCCGCGACGCACAAGTTCCTTATCTTCGACCGCCTCAAGCCTATAGCGCACGGCAGCAGCGATTTTTTCCCGGAATTTAAGGCCGCTCATATCTTCGGTCTTGATCCGTTCCAACATAACCGCGTCACCGCGAGCGTGATAGGCCAGCGCCAAATCGACTGCCCCGCGTGGGCAAATGGCACGTGCCAAACCGTCCTCGAGATCACTGTCTGTGATTGCAGCGCGAAAGCTTGTTTCAGACCAGCCGTCGAACGGAACATGGTTCAAAATGGCGTTCAACAATTGCTGTTTGGCGTCTTCGTAAGTAACGGTCATGGTGGTTCTCCGGTTCTCGGACCCAGTACTAGACAACATAGGGGCGCTTTGCTATACGGCCAACTCCTGCAATTTCCTTGCAACTCTATCTAGAAAGGTGGTGACAACCACATGCAGGTTAGTGTTCGCGACAACAATGTCGATCAGGCGCTCCGTGCCCTGAAGAAAAAGCTGCAGCGCGAAGGCGTGTTCCGCGAAATGAAGCTTAAGCAACATTTCGAGAAACCGTCCGAGAAAAAAGCGCGAGAGAAAGCTGAAGCGATCCGCCGTGCCCGTAAACTGGCACGTAAGAAAGCACAGCGCGAAGGTTTGCTCTGAGAGCTGCCTGACTCGTCCAGCTTTGGATGACACTATTTGACGACCCCCGAGGCATCGCCCGGGGGTTTGTCGTTTTTGGGACCGGATACAATCCGCCGACTCGGCTTTTACACGTGCGACAAGCTGCCATTTTCCTGTCAGCGGCATTTTGCCCGGCATTTTGCAGCGCAACGAATCCCGCGGCGGTAGCACTGCGTCGCCAAAATTCGTGCGATAAACGGACCTCCCTATTTCTCTCGACATGCTCACTTCTAAGTGGCCGCGTCCACAAGGACACAACCATAAAACGGAGGCACTTATGTCGACTGCAAGCACGTTCGAGCGTGAAATGCTCGCGCTTATCAATCAGGAACGCACATCCCGCGGGCTTGATCCGCTGCAACTTGAGACCCGGCTGAACGACTCATCCGAGGATCACAGCGAATGGATGCTGAACTCGGACACATTCAGCCACACCGGATCGGGGGGCTCCTCGGCAACTCAGCGTATGCAAGATGCCGGGTTTGACCTGTCGGGAAGCTGGCGCACCGGCGAAAACATTGCCTGGCAATCTGAACGCGGTGCGCCTGGCATCAACGATGACGTTGTTCAACTGCATCAGGGTCTGATGGACAGCCCCGGTCATCGGGCCAACATACTGAACCCTGATTTCAAGTACATCGGAATCGGCATCGAAACCGGTGACATGCAGGGCTATGACGCCGTCATGGTCACGCAGAACTTTGCCAACACCGACGGTCCTGTGATGTTGGACAACGGCAATGCCCCCACAGCACCCGCGCCCACAACCCCAACCGAGGAAGTCGCTGAGCCGGAAGAGCCAGAGGTCGAAACTCCGGAAACTGGTGTGACGGAAATAGAAGAGCCAGAACCCGAAACCCCCGCAACGGAAGAACCTACAGTGGAAACTCCGGAGACGGATGTGACCGAGACTGAGGAGCCGGAAGTGGAAACTCCTGAGGTTGAAGAGCCAGAAACCCCTGACACTGATGTCACAGAGACCGAGGAGCCTGAAACAGAAACCCCGGAAACCGAAGAACCTGAAACGCCGGGCACCGACGTCACCGAGACCGAAGAGCCCGAAACAGAAACCCCAGAAACAGAGGTGGTCGATGCTGGTGAACCAGAACTCGCCTGTTTCGATGTTCAGGCTTTCCTCGATGAACTCACATCCTTCATCGAAGGGCTCCACACACAGTTGGATGAATTCAACTGGAACACCACCCAAACGGCGGCAAACGATGCGGGTGACACGGATGCCTTCGAGATGGTTCCGCGGTCAGGAACCAATCAGGAAGAAGAGGCGACGGCAAACGATGTGGACATGGTCACGGACGATACCTGTGACTTCTATATGTTCAACACGTTCAGCTTTGACTGCATGATGGACGCCGCCTGATCAGGCGCTCCGGTGCGGGGCAGTAGCTTCTGCCTCGCACCACCTTAGGCCGTTTGCTGTCAGTAGATTTTAGGCACATACAACTCGTCGGGCAGGATGCGACGCTCGTATTCCGGATTGTACCGCCGATCCGGCAGATTAACCTTTTCCTGCGGAACATCGTCATACGGAATTCTCGTCAGCAAGTGTTCGATGCAATTCAATCGCTCGCGCTTTTTGTCGTTGCCTTCAACAATGTACCAGGGCGCCTCGGGGATATTGGTGCGAAACAACATGTCCTCTTTGGCTTTAGTATAGGACTCCCAACGAATGCGAGACTCCAGATCCATCGGCGACAGCTTCCACTGTTTCATCGGATCGTGAATACGCATTAAGAAGCGCAACTGCTGTTCTTCGTCGGTGATTGAGAACCAGTACTTCAGCAGGATGATCCCCGAGCGGACAAGCATTCGCTCAAACTCGGGAACGTCTTTAAAGAACTGCTCGACCTGATCCTCGCTTGCAAACCCCATCACGCGTTCAACCCCGGCGCGGTTGTACCAGGACCGGTCGAACAACACGATTTCACCCGCCGCTGGCAGATGCGGCACGTAGCGCTGGAAATACCATTGGCTCTGCTCACGACGGCTGGGCGCAGGCAGGGCGACAACGCGTGCAACACGTGGGTTCAACCGTTGTGTGATACGTTTGATCACCCCCCCTTTGCCCGCGCTGTCGCGCCCTTCGAACAGAATGCAAACCTTTGCGCCTGTGTGCTGAACCCAGTCCTGAACCCGGATCAATTCAGCCTGCAGCCGCAACAGATTGCGAAAATAGACCTTGCGATCCAACATGTCTGGATGTTGTTCGCGATAGATCTTGCGAACCTCCATCGAAAGCATGGGTTCGCTGAATTCAATCTCAAAATCTTCGTCCAACGTGTCTTCAAGCTCGGCTTCGAGCCAGTCTTTGGGGGCGCCATTGTTTTCGTATGCCAAGGTCTGCTCCTTCTCAGTCATCGGGTTCGGACCGTACCGGGTGTGTGTAACTGCCTGATGTCATCTGATAAAATGATGTCACCGCAATGCCCCGGCTTGACCGGATCGAACCTGCAAAGCACTTTCGGCACTGGGGTAGCTGTGCCGTATCCGATTGAATGTGAACGTCTCGCCCTGTGGATACAAGCGTTAGAATTGACGCATTGCATGGGCATTACTGCTATAGATCAAATTCGCGTCTTGTGCTGAGGTGCAAATGCGCGGCATCACAGCCGGACTCCAATCAATGAGATGGGCGTGACGCAATTTCTCTCTCTCCTGCCTGGAATCTGGCCTTGGCTGATCCTGATCACGGCGCAATTGGCGGCATTCGCGGGGCGATCCGCCCTAGGCCTGTCGCTATTGGCTTTGTTCGGGCTGGTCTCTTTGATCATCGGGCTGATGTCACCGCTGGCAACTGCACTTGTGGGTGTTGGTTTGCTAGGTGCGTTCCACCTCCGACACCAATCAGGGTGGCTCGCCGCCATCGGGCATATTGCACTGATACTTTGGTGTCTGGCGCTAGGTGCGCATCTTTTGCCCGGGTTCAACAACACACGTATTCTGGATCAGGTGACGGCAGGTGCCGACAGCGCTACTTTCACGATGTTCCTTAACGTCGACAAGCCAATGGTGTTTTTTGCGGTCCTGCTGGTCTGCCCGGGTATGTTGAACAGCCACCAACGAACACGCATCGCGCCCCTTGTACTTGGAACCGCACTGCTCCCGCTGTTGTTCACTTTGGGGCTGTATGCCGGAGCCGTACGACTTGAGTTTGGCCTGCCGTCCTGGTGGTTGATCTTTGCCTTCTCAAACCTGTTCCTGACTTGCTTGGCGGAAGAGGCGTTCTTTCGCGGTTATCTGCAGTCGGTACTAGGGTCAAAGCTAGGGACGACCGGCGGGATCGCTGTCGCCAGCTTGTTGTTTGGCCTTGCTCATATCGGCGGCGGGCTTGAGTTGGTGGTTTTTGCAACGCTTTTGGGCGTGGGGCTTGGGATGGGTTTCATTGCAACCGGTCGTCTATGGGTGCCTGTAGCGATGCATTTCGGGTTCAATTTCCTGCATCTCGCCCTCTTTACGTATCCCGGTTCAGTCTAATACATCAGACCGGCAAAGCAGTGGTTTTGAAAACTGTACGCAGAGCGAAAGAACTTTGCATCTGAGCAACCCCTGGCAACCGCGACAGATACTGACGGTGAATACGGGCAAAATCTTCGGTGTTTTCAGCAACCACTTTCAGGATATAGTCCGCCGTTCCCGCCATCAGATGGCATTCCAGCACATCCGGAATACGCGCCACGGCCTTTTCGAACGCTTCCAGAACTTCCTCGGCCTGCCCTTGCAGCGTGATCTCGACAAACACGGTTGTTGGAACATTCATTTTTCGGGCATCAAGCAAAGCCACGTAGTTGCGGATATACCCATCAAACTCCAACCGCTGCACACGGCGATGGCATGCTGATGGTGACAGATTCACCTGTTCGGACAATTCCGCATTCGACATGCGGCCATTTCGCTGCAGGGCGGCCAGAATCTTACGATCCGTCGTATCTAAGCTCATTAGCGCACATCCATTGCAAGAAGATTAGCTTCTACGGGATATTCTTTCAAAAGTCAGCCCAAAGGCACGTTTTGTTTCACAATAATTGCGCTGAAAAATGCTCATAATTTAGGCAGTTTACAAACGGAGACCACAAATGAAAATCGGTTGCCCCAAGGAAATCAAACCTCAGGAATTCCGCGTCGGCATGACCCCTAACGCTGCTCAGGAAGCGACTGCGCGCGGTCATGAAGTGCTGATCGAAACCGGAGCCGGGATCGGCGCAGGCTTTGAAAACGAGGCCTATGTCTCGGCCGGTGCTCGCATTGTGGACACCGCAGAGGAGGTTTTTGCAACGGCCGATATGATCGTGAAGGTCAAGGAACCACAAGCGGTAGAACGCAAGATGCTGTGGGAAGGGCAATTGCTGTTCACTTATCTGCATCTGGCCCCCGATCCGGACCAGACGCATGACCTGATCGAATCCGGATGCACGGCGATCGCCTATGAAACCGTGACAGATGCCAGTGGCGGTCTACCGCTGTTGGCTCCGATGTCCGAAGTTGCAGGTCGGCTTGCGCCTCAGGTCGGTTCGTGGACCCTGCAAAAAGCCAATGGCGGTCGCGGCGTGCTGATGGGTGGCGTTCCTGGTGTGGGCCCCGCCAATGTCGTGGTCATCGGTGGTGGCGTCGTCGGCACTCACGCAGCCAAGATCGCGGCCGGTATGGGCGCGGACGTCACCGTGCTGGACCGTTCGCTGCCACGGTTGCGATATCTGGATGATGTTTTTGGCGGCCTGTTCAAGAACCAATATTCGACCGCCGGGGCAACAGCCGAACTGATCCAGACCGCTGACATGGTTATCGGTGCGGTGTTGATCCCGGGCGCTGCAGCCCCAAAACTGGTCACCCGCCAGCAGCTTTCCACTATGAAGCCAGGTGCGGTTTTGGTGGACGTCGCCATTGATCAGGGCGGTTGCTTTGAAACATCGCGGGCCACGACCCATGCCGATCCGATCTACGAAGTGGATGGAGTGATGCACTATTGCGTTGCCAACATGCCGGGGGCGGTTGCGCGCACATCTACAATCGCATTGGGCAACGCGACGATGCCCTTCATGCTGTCACTTGCGGATAAAGGCTGGAAACAGGCGTGTCAGGACGACCCGCATTTGTTGGCGGGTCTAAACGTTCACGCCGGTCAGTTGACCTATTACGCTGTCGGTAAGGCGTTGGGCATCGATGTCGTCTCACCAAGCGTTGTCATCAAAGCCTGAAAACCTCCCGCCTGTGAAAGGCCCTTTTGACAAGGGCTTTTACAGTGGTGGGGGTGGGGGGGGGCCCCCCCCCGGGGGGGGCCCCCCCCCCCCCCCCCCGGCGAGATAGAGCACCCACCAACCCGCGCCGCGCCCCCCCCCCCACCCACGAATACAAAAAAAAAA